>JAUWBP010000014.1 GCA_030601665.1 Hadesarchaea archaeon
CCCGATCTGGTCCTGCCACAGGGAGAGTATAATCGTCCCGGTTTCGTCGCCCACCTTGGCCTCCGCCACCTTCTTTGCTGCTCCGCCGAGTCTGTTGGGGATCTCTTTTGGCTCCCCGACACCCGTGACCTTCACTAGCACGTTTACTTTATTCGACCTAGGCGTCAGATCTTTTATCTTCGTTATTCCCACTGGGCCCTCTTCTATTTTTCCTTCCATTCTATCCCTTTCTCCGTTGTGCGTGCCACGTATAAATAGTGATGTATGAAACTTTTTTAGTAAATGCTGTCCGATGTATCAAGTTTTAAGAAGGTTAGCACCGTTTCTTTTGCTTCTTCTTTCGCTTTTTGGCCTTTGCCATTTTTCACTCCCCCCTTCCACATTTTGCTAGTATATCTACATGCTCCATCGCTATTAAATATCTGATATTTTCCCGATTTATTTTGGTAATTTTTAATAGATTGGTCGTCATTTTTCAGCAATTCATTTCACATTTTTAGATCCAATTTTTAGAAAACTTTTTGGCCTATATCAGTTTAGTAGAACTTTGTATTAACACATGAGTACAAATCGAAAAATTAGAGGCCTGGGGATGGCGAGTAAGAAGAAAGTAAAGAGAAAGAAAAAGATAAGCAGGCGATTTAAAGTCGCATTAGTTAGCGTGGCGATTACAATAGGAATTGTGGTGCTATTTTTAGTGATAGATTTGGATGGAGACGGGCTAAGTAACCTAGCGGAGCTTCAGCATAACACGGCGATGTTTGACTCAGACACGGACGGCGATGGACTGAATGACGGGTCGGAAGTGAATGTTCACAGAACAAATCCCTTGCTCGTTGATACTGATGAAGATGGTTTGAGCGATGAGTTGGAAATAAACATTCATAGGACAGATCCACTGGCTGTAGATACAGATGGCGATGGGCTCGACGACGAATCTGAAGTGAACACTTACAAAACCAATCCATTGAACGTGGATATGGACAACGATAATTTGAGTGATTGGTCAGAAATAATCACTTATGGGAGCAACCCCTTGGATATAGACACGGATGGTGATGGAATTCACGATGGATTGGAGGTAAATGTCTACGAAACAAATCTTCTCGATAACGACACCGACAACGATAGATTGCTTGATGGTCAAGAAGTAAATGGGTGGTTCATAACAGTAAATGGTTTAGCTTATCCTGTAACATCGAACGCATTTTCTAGAGATTCAGATGGGGACAATTTGAGCGATTGGTGTGAGTACACTACTTACCGCTCGGACCCAAAAAGCACGAACACTGACAATGATAGTCTGAGCGATTTCTTGGAGATACTTTACGGGACAAATCTCGCTGAGGCATCGAGCGTTGCGCAACCACTCGAGAACGGCCCAGAGTATCCGCATCTGAATTTGGAAATAGATTACATGGTCGGTCACGCCCCATCATCCGAAGCGATAGGTTATTTCGAATCATATTTTGAGAACGATCTCGGCGTGGAAGTGGAGGTAATTTACGACGAGATAACTTCGAGCGAGCTAACGGCGATTGGCGTTTCACTGGATTCGCTCAGCATTCTGGAATTAATTTCGATTGAACAGCACTTTCACGATAACCCCATTACTCACCTCTACGTGTTTTACGCGAGGGCACTTGAGGAGAATGAAGCAGGGGGGCTGGCTTCGGGTTCTCACGGGGTAGCTTTGAACGGAGAATACATCTCAGCAAATATCGCGCGCGAAAGAACTATTTTGCTTCACGAGGTGGGTCACGCACTTGGCTTGGAGCATTCTGATAACTCTCAATGTGTGATGCAATCGGGACCGATATTCTTAAACCCAATTTATTGTTACGATACGTGGGCGCAACGCAATCTCTTGGATATTTGGTCGGTGGATGAGCCATGGATTTAAGGATGAGCAGAATTCAATTAAACTTTTAAAACGTTGGGCAGCAACATCGAGTAGGTATTGACGTGCCAGAACTCCAGACCTACCCCGCCGACTTACACATACATTCCAGATATTCTGGCGCGACTTCAACGAGGATGGTCTTGGACACGATCGCGCAACAAGCCAAACTCAAGGGACTGGTATTCGTGGGCACGGGCGATGTGTTTCACCCGAGATGGTTTGAGAGCATTAAGACGGAGCTGGCAGAGGTCGCAGAGGGCACCCTCGAGCACCCCCGCTATCACACTCGCTTCATCTTAACGGTCGAGGTCGAAGACAAACACCGCGTACACCACCTAATTTTTTTACCAGCTGTCGCCACCATCGAAAGCGTGCGTGAGGAGCTAGCGAAGCATTCAAGTGACATAAATGCAGATGGGCGTGCACGAGTTAACTTGAGTGCTCCCGAAATCGTTGACATAGCATTAGCACACGATTGCTTGGTCGGTCCTGGGCATGCGTTCACCCCTTGGACGAGCATGTACAAGGAATTCGACAGCATGCAAGCCTGCTACGGTGATCGAGCCAACAAGGTGAGGTTTCTGGAGCTTGGACTTAGTGCGGATACCTCGCTGGCCGACCGAATTGCTGAGCTCGCGGACGTTACATTTCTATCGTGCTCGGATGCACATAGTCCGTGGCCAGATAAATTGGGGCGCGAGTTCACCCGCTTCGAGCTAGCGGAGCCAACTTACGCGGAAATCATCAAGGCTATTAAGCGGGAAAACGGTCGGCGCATTTCGTTTAATGTTGGTTTCGACCCGCGACTTGGCAAGTATCATCTAACCGCTTGTTCACGCTGTTACGAGCAGTTCACGCTCGAGCAGGCGAAGGCGTCGCGGTGGCGTTGCGACAAGTGCGGCGGGTGGATTAAGAAAGGTGTCCGGGATCGTGTCAACGAGCTGGCGAATTACTCCGAGCCAAAACATCCACCCCATCGGCCCAACTACCTCAGAATAGCGCCGCTCGCCGAGGTCATAGCACTGGCGCTCGGCCACAATGACGCCCACGCGCCCGAGGTTCAATCGCTCTGGGAAAAGCTCGTCGGGCGTTTTGGTAATGAAATTGAGGTGCTCATCGACGTGCCGGCGGAGGAGCTCGCGAATGTGGCAGGGACAAAAGTCGCGGCTGTGGTTAGGGCATTCAGGGAGGGCGCGCTGAGGGTAGTTCCAGGTGGAGGTGGGCGATACGGTCATCTCGAAATCCCGCTCGAGCTGGCCAAAGCTCAAAAGCTTGGGGGGCAACGTACGCTGGTGGAATTCGAATGAGTGTGAAGGTTAATGCGGGTGCATGTATCATGTGTGGCGCTTGCCCGGGCGTCTGTCCTGTTAACGCGATCGAGGTTTCAGTCATCGAGGTACATATCTTAGACGATTGTACGGAATGCGGGCTCTGCGCCAAGGTTTGTCCGATGGGGGCGATAGTGGTTGAGAGAAAAGTATGACGTCGTGGTGGTCGGAGCGGGCCCAGCTGGCTCGATGGCTGCACGAGCTGCTGCGCGCGAGGGAGCAAGCGTCTTGTTGTTTGATAAGCGCCGCGAGTTGGGCGTACCGGTACAGTGTGGTGAGGCCCTGAATGAAGATGTTTTGAAAGAGCTAGACATTAGGCCGGACTCCCGATGGGCACTCAGCAAGACAAATGCGGTGAAGCTGGTTTCGCCCTCGGGCATCGAGGTGCGCATAGCCGAGCGGAAGATTGTCGGTAAGATCGGCTACATCCTCGATCGCAAGATTTTCGACAAGTACCTTACAACCCTTGCAGCCAAGGGAGGCGCGGACATCATGGTCGGAACACTAGTTGATGGACTGATTTTAGAGGACGGCAAGCCCCAAGGGGTGAGAGTGCGGGGGGTGAACGGCAGGCTTGAGGTAAGAGCTGAGGTCATAATCGCAGCCGATGGCGTAGGCTCTAGGGTGGCTCGCTGGGCGGGACTAAACACCTATCTAAAATTGGATGACATCGAAACGGGCGTTCAATTTCAGATGGTGGGAATAAATTTCGAATCCCCCTCGATGATGGAATATTATTTTGGGAACAAGATAGCGCCCGGCGGGTATTGCTGGGTGTTCCCGAAGGGCGAGGACATGGCGAACGTTGGGCTGGGGATTCTCGGGAGCCGAGCTGAGCGACGGCCGATCGAGTACCTCAGAGATTTCGTCGCACGCATGCCGAGCCTCTCGAAAGGGAAAATAATCGAGATAAACGCTGGGGGGGTGCCAGTCGGTGGGCCAATCAAGCAAACGGTGAAGGACAACTTGCTTGTGGTTGGAGATGCGGCTCGACAGGTGAACGCCTTGACAGGGGGCGGCATCGACTCAGCCATGCAGGCGGGGAATATCGCTGGAGAAGTCGCGGCAAAAGCAGTGGCGGAGGGTGATACCTCAGAGAAACGGTTGAGCGAATATGAGAAGCGGTGGCGCGAGCTCATGGGGAAGCGGCTCGAGCGCTACTTGAGGGCGAAGAACGTGCTCGTGAGCTTGACGGACGACGATTTGGATCGACTCGCGAAGGCCCTGAGCGAGGTCAAGTTCGATAAGATAAGCCTGACCGACATGCTGAGGGTGCTGATAAAGGCGCACCCGAAATTGTTTTGGAAGTTGAAGGGGTTGATGTAACCTAGGGTGTTAGCCTCTTTCTATCTCGTGGAAACAACACGCACTCCCTGATGTTTTCGATTGCGGTAAGGGTCATCGTTAGACGATCCAGCCCCAGCCCCCATCCCGCGTGCGGCGGAAGCCCAGCTCTGTGGCTCTGAAGGTGCGATTCGAAGTTCTGCGGGTTCAACCCTTTTTGCTTGAGCTGTTTAACGAGGAGTGCCTCTTGATGAACACGTGTTCCACCCGAAGCCAATTCTATCCCTTTATGCATCAAGTCGAATGCCTGTGCAAGCTTCGGGTTGTCCTCCTTTGGCATAGTGTAGAAGGGCTTTATTTTCAGCGGCCAATCCACCACAAAATAAGCCCCACCGATGAGTTCACCGAGTTTTTTTCCGGCTGGGGTCGGCAGGTCCTCCCCCCACGGGACTTTCACTCCTCCTCGCTCTAATTTTTCGAGGGCCTCGTCGTAGGTTACGCGCTGGAGTGGCTTCTTTGGGACTTCCAGCTTGTGGTTGAGGGTCTTCAGTTCCTCGGCACATTTTCGTTTGACGTCCGAGAATACTTCAACGATCAAATCTTCTAGAATTTTCATCACATCCTCAGCCGCTGCATATGCAACCTCGATATCGATCGAAATTGCTTCGTTCAAGTGACGGGGGGTGTCGTGCTCCTCAGCACGGAAGATCGGCCCAATCTCGAAGACACGATCGAAGCACCCCGTGAGCACCTCCTTGTAGAGCTGGGGGCTCTGGCTGAGGAAGGCCTCACGCTCGAAATATGAGATAGGAAAAAGCGCGGCACCGCTCTCCGTCGCGGTAGCCACTATTTTTGGCGTGTTGACCTCAATGAACCCCCTTGACACGAGGTGATTCCGCACGCTCTGGAGGACTTGGTGGCGGATTTTGAAAATAGCAAGCGACTCGGGACGGCGGAGGTCCAGGGCGCGAGCATCCAAGCGGGTATCTAGATTAGCTTTCACCCGCCCTCTCGGATCGAGCGGTAGGGGAACGGAGGCGAGGTTTAAAACCCTGATTTCAGAAGGGAAAATTTCAACGCCTCGCGGCGCCTGCTTTGCAGCGACCACTTTGCCCCGTACCGCAACCGCCGACTCTTGGGTCAGGCCGTCTATCTTGGTGAGTAGCTTTTTACCGACTTTAGCCTTTGGTGCCGTGACTTGGATGGAGCCGGAGATGTCAGAGAGGATGAAAAATTTGATTCCCCCAAGGTCACGGACATCTCCAACCCTCCCCATCGCCACGATTTCCTTGCCGGCCAGTTGGGCGGTGACCTCGGTGGAGAGGTGAGTTCGTCGTAGGTTTCCTAATTCATCGAGCTTCATAGCAACCCTACTCGAATACAACTGTGATGTTTTTATTAGTTAGTTTCGTTAAGAGGGCTTGAATCCCTTTGACGTTAGCAGGAAGGCGTTTCAAGTGCGGGCGCGGTACCCGTACACGATGTTCTTCCTTTCCATCCGAGTAGAGCACGTTGACGCCCAGAACCTTCGCAGGGGTGAGGATATCTTGGGCCAGTTTGCGGGTTTGGGCCCCTTCTTCAATCAAGCGGATTCTCGCCTGGAGCTGATTTTCGAGCTCCCGAACAACTTTGCCCCCCCGCCCAACGACGAAACGTATCTCTCCCCTCCCAACCATCAGGACAATCAAACCGCTACTGCTAATCGCATGTTTGAAGTTTATTTTTTCCAACCCTCGGCGTTTTTGCGCTATCTCAAATAAAGTTTTAGAAATTTTAATATCCAGTTCGGAGATTCTACCTTCTTTTAGCTTGTTTTCACATCCTTGGCAGAGGATACCGCTCCTGAGGCACACGTTGCAGATAGGTGTTCGCAAACCCAAGCCCAATAGCCCTTCGTTCTGGCGGTTTAAGGGCTTTCAGACTGGGCAAGAGAGCAAAAAAAATAAAAAAGAGCGCGGGAGGGTCTACTTAGCCCTTCCAAGCACTATTTCGACGGTCGAAACATTGGCCGTGCCGCGCTCGCCTTGAACCTCTTCAGTCCCAATCAAAATGTTTTTCACTTGGAGCCCCTGCAGGAATCGATTTTTGGTAATCTCCGCAACATCGACGGCCCTGCTGATCGCTTTGCCTCGTGCCTTCAAGATGACATCGCCGGAACCCATGTTGAACTGCGTTATCACTGCAAGCACGTAGTTCATCACGGGCTTTATCCCGATAAAAACCACGTTCTCAGCACTTGGTTTTCTCTTCTCGACAGGTTTCTCTTCAGTTACGGCAGGTTTCTCTTCAGTTACGGCAGGTTTCTCTTCAGCCATTGTACCTTGCCTCCCTTTGTTTTTTAGACAATTCTCTCTATCTTCGGCCTTCATAAATACCTTTTGGGGGTCGAACCAAGGCACGAAAAGGTTAAATTATAACTTTTTGATGTTTTTCTGAACTCTAACAGTCAATATCACCAATAATTCCTCATTTTGACAAAATATCCCTTTATAAGCTCCCGTTCGGCGTGGTCTTTGTTTTTAGGGGAGATTCGTTTTTCAGATTGCCCGATTTTGGACTTGAAAGATTGGCAAGTTGTAAAAAGTTAAATTTTTACTTTGTAAAGCTTAGCATTTGGCGTGATTCTTCATGTTAAAGATGAGGAAGTGACTAACGCCGTCGTGGGACTTCCTTTGTAAGCTGTACCATTCGCTTTTCGATCCTGTCCCGCAGCTCATCCATGTTTCCTTCGCCGCGAGCCAGCGTGACGTAGTCGAGCATGTCGTCTACCATGAGCTCGGCGGTTTCGGCTTCGAGGATTCCCGCGTAGACAGCTAGCTCGAGCGTGTAAAACGAGCGCATGATAGCGTCACGCCCCCTCCACCAGCGCTTCCAGGCCCCAGGCCTCTGAATTCGGAGCTTCTCGGCGAGCTCCTCAAAGGTCGCGCCCTCGCTCCAGTAGTGAAGGAGCATGGTTCTGAGCGTTTTTTCGTCTAGGTGGGACCTCTCCAGCAGCGCGCGGGCGAGCAAATTCTCGCGAAGCCATTTTTCGGCTCGGACGAACTCCTCTCTTGACATTTGTCCTCCATATGTTTCCCTTTTTTGGAAACAAGATTAAATACCTATTGGAAAGGAGTCACCTTAGGAATGGAAAAGCTCGTTTTAGGGCTGAGCGTTTGTTTGCTGCCTTTACAATGCGCGCGTCGATCGGCACATCCATCTCCGCAGCATGGTGAATAGAGTTGCTCGCGGCCTTCAAGGCCAACCTCGGGACTCCCTTGCTGAATTTGTAGAGCGATTTAAATCCACTTGGGGTCAATAAACCGCCGTAGTTGGCGCATCCAGCGGTTCTTAGGCGGAGTTCAAGTAATTCCTTGAGGTTTTTCCTGTTCATCGGCCTTAGCTTGGAATGAACTTGTATGCGGTCAAGTAGCGCGGGCACCTCGGCTAGGAATCGCCGCATCTGTTTGAGCTCACCGTTAAGTAAAATTGAGATATTTGGGATGTCGGACAGCACGCGCAGGAATTCACTAACCTCGACCACGTCTGCGCCGCTCTCGGGGACGTCGTCAATGATCACCGCCAGCCGCTCCTGGTGCTCATGTGGCCATCGGCGCAGGATTTCGAAGAGGCTCGCTTGGTCTTTATTGGCGTCCAGCTCCAGCCCCAAGATTATCGCGCGCAGCAGCTCGTCGGCAGATTTGTACGTGGCGCCGTGGATGAGGATGGGCAGGACGTGTTTTGAAGGATCGGGTGCGGTTAGGCTTTCATCCCTCAGTGAGGCGGCCAAGAACTTGCAGGCGGTCGTTTTGCCCATTCCCAGCGCGCCCGTAAGGACGCCGATCTTACCCTCAGACAGCAACCATTTGAGCTTGCGCAGGTCACCTTTTTGAAATGGGGCGAATGCATCCACCGAGGGTAGTTCGAGATTGAATGGGTCGCCCTGCATCCCCCAACGCTGAAGGTAGCTCTCAAAACGCTCGTCGCGGCCGATTTTTTCCTCGAATGTGGTCATCTCGCTACCTTCACCTGCAGTTCAAACGTTCCATTTTTACTCTTCAGGTAACCGCGAGCGCTCATTCGCTCACAAAATGTCGTCGTGAGCGCCTCCGGGCAACGGACACGGGAGGCGAGATCTTTTGGGGTGAAGGTTTTTAACACAATAGCTGCCGAGAGAAGGTCTCCGAAAACGGTGCGTTGAGCTAATCCAGCAGGTGTGAGCGCGTCGAGGATGGCGTGACGAGGGGCTTCTGTTATCTTTGGAGTGACGGGTGCTGGCCGAATCTCTTCCTTTTTCGTTTTTTCTGGCTTTGGGACCGTTATTTTCGGAGATATGGGCACTTCGGGCGTTATTTTACGATTTTGGACCTTTGGAGGGGCCCTATGTGCTTCTTGGTGGCATTTCTGGCAAAGCGTGACCAAATTATCGGGATCGTTCCGGCTCGTTCCGTCTCTATGATGTACTTCGAGTAGCTCTTTCCCACCACATTTCGAGCAAGTGTAGTCATCTCTGATAAGAGTAGCTCGTTTTACAAGCTCCCAATCATCTCGTTGGTAGGAAAAGACGTAGCTTAAGAAGTGTGAAAGGTGTTCATCTTGTGGGAAGGTAGGCTGAGGGGACGACGGAGGCGAAACTACGGACGGTTTTTCCAGCAAACGTTTTATTTCACTCTCAGATATCCTCCTTTGACCCCCCTCTGGACGCACGACTTTGATTTTTCCTTCTTTATCCCACCGTCTGATCGTGTTTGGGTGTACCCCAAGTAAGGTGCACGCTTCCTTCATTGCATAGAACTTTTTCAACTCTGCCACTACTTCACCTTTTTTAACAACTCTTCACTTCTCCTAACAAATTAAGTTTTAGTTTTCCTTTAAATAGTTAACTATTCATGACTACTCCTGACTGCAATTAAGGAATTTCTGACTAAAGCTAACAAAATGTGGTTAACAAAAATTAACAAATTCTAGGCGCGGGATCTCCCACGGGCGATTCAAGCAAGCGTCGCCCCCCGACAACCGTTTCAAGTATGACATCGCCGGGGTGGTCAGTTGTCACTTCACCTATTACACAGGCTTTTTTACCATATTTTGTCTTTAGGACCGCAGCGAGAACCTCATCGCAGCGCTCGGGTTCAACCCCGATGATTGCCTTACCCTCGTTTGTTATCTGAAGTGGGTCGATGCCCAGCATCTCGCTCATCGACATAACTGCGGGCAGAATCGGGATGTCAGCTTCATTCACTAGGATCCCAACTTTCGCCTTCGAGGCCATATCGTTAAGGGCAGCCGCTAAACCTCCACGTGTTGGATCCTTCATTGCCGTCACTTTGCCTGCTTTAAGAGCAGCTTCGACGGTTTCCCAAAGGGGCGCGACATCCGAGCTAAGGTCAACATCGACGTTGATACCTTCCCGGTGAGCTAAAATGCTGACTCCATGGTCTCCGATGGTCCCGGTGACGATGATTTTGTCCCCCGGTTTAAGGCCGTGATCGGTAACTAGGGTTTCGGCCACACCGATTCCGGTGGTGGTGAGTACTACCCCATCGAGCGCCCCCTGCTCCATGACCTTCGTGTCGCCCGCTATCAACGGGACATTTGCCTCCCGCGAGGTGGCATCGATCGATCGACAGATTTTCCGGAAATCTTCAACCAAAAATCCCTCTTCGAGCACGACGGCGCACGCCATCGCCAGTGGGCGGGCCCCCATCACCGCGAGGTCGTTCACCGTGCCAGCAATCGCGAGCCTGCCTATGTCGCCCCCAGGGAAGAAAAGTGGTTTGACGGTGTGGGAGTCGGTTGTCAGCACGAGGGTTTTGTCGCCAAGCGATATCGTAGCTCCATCGTCTAGTTCATCTAGCCCAACCTCTCCCGCACGCTTAAGCGAGAGCTCTTTCAGCGCGACATCTACAATTAATTTCATCATCGCCGCGCCGCCGGCCCCATGAATTAGCGAGATTTTTTCATCCGACGTTTTTTAACCCTCTTCTCAAGTTTCACATTTACAATTTCGAGCTCAGTACCCGAAGTTAGAGATGCTCCATGCCTGCCGCATTTTGGGCAGGCAATTCCAAGCCCGGGCTCCGGCAGGTGGGTGTCCAAGCTTTTTCAGCCATAGCCCAAGGGAGCGGGGCTCGTTGATTTCACCCACGCGCAAATTTACCTCAAGGACCCGTGCTCCTCGGCCGGCCGATATTTGGTGGAGGGACTTTGACACACGAGTCGCAAGCTCGACCTCATGCACTGGCTACACCTCGGGTCACTTCCTCCCAAAAGCTGAGGATTTCCTTGGCATCGGTTTCGTCTATTACCTGGATGGCGTAGCCCGCGTGGACGAGCACGTAGTCGTCCTTGCGCACGTTCTCGAGCAAGTCTAGCCTGACATCCCGCCGCGCACCGCCAAAATCGACGGTCGCGACCTGTTCATCGATTTTCAACACTTTGCCTGGGATCGCGAGACACATCCGGCTTCTCCCCCTCGGCCATCTCACTAGATTAACCTTTTCAGTGCTTTGGGTTTATCTATTGTGGTATTTATGCAGGCGAAATTTGACTTTCACGTGCACACGATGTACTCAGACGGCGTGGGGACGGCCGCGGCGATGGCGGAGGCGGCAGAGGCACGGGGATTGGAAGCGGTTGCCCTCACCGATCACGGACCAGAGCTGAGCGTGGGCACCCCCCGGGATAAACTCACCCCCATGCTGCAGGACATCAGGCTGGCGCAGGAGGACGCGGGCATCCCGGTACTAGCCGGCATCGAGGCGAACGTGGTGGACGAGGGGGGAACTATCGATGTAGATGACGAGTTCATCGGGAAGCTAGACATCTTGGTGGTCGGTATTCACAAGCTAGGGAAGGCTAAGGATTCGGTTGAGCTCGCTAGAGATTACCTGGGGAGGGCAACCCATGCGATCGAGCGCCACAAAATCGACATCTTAGCGCACCCGTTTTACTTGTATCGCGATTTGACACCCCACCTTTTACCGGAAGACCTCGAAAATTTCGCGAGGCTCGCGGCTGAGCGCGGGGCAGCGATGGAAGTTAACATGAAATACCGGGTGCCAGACGAAGAGTTCTTGAGGCTCTGCTTGCGTGAGGGGGTCAAGCTGAGCATAGGCACCGACGCCCACACCACGGGTGAGGTTGGCAGGGTCGATTGGGCGCTTGGGGTACTCCGGCGCATAGGGGCGAGACGCGAAGAGCTAATTTTGGACGGCTTTTTAAGGTGAGGACGTCGCTCAAAGTTTTTCCTCCTTCAGCTTGTCGACCCAGCCCGATTCCAGATTTAAGGGCGCCCCGAGCGATGCATGGGTGGTGTCGAGCTTAAATTTTATGGTGAGTTTGGCTCGAAGTTTTAGCTCATGGGTTCGTCGTTAACGAAGTTGCGTTATCTAGGAACTCTATCATGTAAAAAAGTGAATCACATAGAACAGAAATATCGCGAGAAAGCTGAGAAGCGAAACCACCATGACTATAAGCATTCATGAAGAATTCTTTAGCAATGCACGCCCGCTATTACGAAGTAAATTCAATGATGTACCGCGCCGTTTCCATGGTTGCCCTCTTCCTCAACCTTTAGGCTCTCGCTGGCCGTCACTCCAACCTCAATTCTAGCCAATCCGAACGACGCGAGGCCCTTGGGTGGCGTTAATTTGAACGACCCGCAATTGTCACAACCGCCTCCCCAGATGAGGTCCTTCGAGCTGAACTGCTTGCCGCATCTTGTGCACGTAAATTTAGAGTCAAATAAGACCACATCGAATTGAGTCCCTTCCATCTTGGTCCCTTTTTTAGCTATCTCCAGAGCCCCTGCGAGCGTTTCATCGGAAATGCCATACATTGGATTCAAAATCACCTTGACTCGGGATAGGGGACCGCCTGTGCTGTGCTTTTCGATGGTCTCGATTATGCTCTTTGCGACACCATACTCGTGCATTTTTTAACCTCCTCGAGAACAGCGTCGAGAAATCTCGTGGCCCCCGCTTTGACTTTGGGGGTCATTTCATCTCCGAAATGATTATTATCTCTTATTTCCATGGCCAAGATCACAACTTCGTTTGGTAGGCTCAGGCCCAGCTCACGTCCGAAGTACAAGACTTCTCCGAGCCCCATATTATGTGGATTTTTTGATATGTAACACGTCACGTCTTTGCCTTTGATTCTGTGAATGTAACCAACGGGTTTTTTACTCGTTACCACTGAATCGACTAAAATAACCCACCCCCGGTCAACCAAAACATCCAAAAGAGAAAGCCCCATTTCTCCTGTTTCTATCACTTCTACACTAGGGGGGAGGGAGGAGTGAGAGGCTAGGGCTCTTGTTACCCTGAGGCCTATAGCGTCATCCCGCATTATGTCATTCCCCAGCCCTATCACAACGCCTCTCGTGAGTTAACCCCCTTGGAACAAAACGCTACGACTCCAACACCTTCACCACATTCATATTAGAGTCGTGCACAGTCGCCTTCAGAAGAATGTGGCCGGGTATGGAGTGAGTACCACACGCGTGACATGGATCATAGGCCCTGAAAGCCATTTCTATCATATTTAGCAGACCATCGTTTACTTTACCTCCCTTTATCAGCGAGGTAGCGGCTTTCTCAACGGAAAGCGCAATTCTTGCCGCGTTGTTCTGGGTTGCAACTATTAGGTTTACTTTCCTCAGCAATCCCTTGTCGTCGGTCTCGTAGTGATGGATTAGCGTGCCGCGTGGCGCCTCGACGACTCCAATTCCCACGGACGGTTTTTCACTCGGTATGATTCTCAGGTCGGCAGATGTGATTTCTGGATCGTTGACCAGCTCCCGCATCCGCTCCGCAGCGTAGAGCATCTCAACCCCTCGAGCCCAGTGATTCGCCAAAGTGAAGTGCACCGGTGTTCCCCCTAAGGTCTCCCTGTACTCCTTCAGCGCAGCATCGGCCAAGGGGGTGGAAATGGCATCGCTGACATTTAAACGGGCCAATGGCGCGACGCAATATACTCCGCTGTTTTTCCCGTCCACAAATCCTTTCCAACCCACACGCTTCAAGTAGCAGAATTTCATGTAACTCCATGGCTCCACGTGCTCTGATATTTCTTCGATGTACTTGTGAACGTCGAACTTCGTCACTTCCTTCCCTTCGGGGTCGACGACTCTGATGCGCCCATCATAGAAATTCAGCCTATTGTGTTCGTCCACTAACCCCATGTAGTAGGTCCTGTGCGTATAAGCGTCGGATTTCACGAGATCCAAGAGTTTTTTGTCTTTCAGGATAATCGATTTGACGGTGTCGATGGTGAACGTGGCAAATGAAACAGCTTCTTCAGCGGCCTCTTTGAACTTCGGCAGATCCTCTTGCTTGATGCCTTTAGCTACACCGCCCGGAAGTCCCAATACGGGGTGTATCACTTTGCCCCCCAAGTATGTCATGAGTTCCCTCAGTTTTTTCCTAGTCATAATCACTCTTTTTCCGACATCCAACCCGAGTTTCTGGATCACCCCCACCACGTTTCGAACTTCCTTGGGAGCCGTGGGCCCAACTATCAGATCAGGGCCGCCGAGGATGTAGACATGCAACGCGTGGTCCTCGACCATGAAAATGCTGTTCATGAGTTCCCGAATCTTTCTTGCAGGGCTTGGAGGAGTCACCTTATAGAGATCGTCTAGGGCCTTGGTCGATGCCATGTG
>JAUWBP010000104.1 GCA_030601665.1 Hadesarchaea archaeon
GGAAGGTCGAGGGCTTTAAGACTAGTGAGCGAACCTTTGGCCCAGTGAAATTCTTCCCAGCCAAGTTAAAGGACAAGAAAGTCGCCCTGATTTTGCCACTTCGGGGTCATTACGCTGATGTCGTTGAGCTCATAGCGCCGAAGAAACTGCGTGAGAGCTTGAAGCTTGAGGACGGCGATGCAGTTCGAGTGGAGGTAGTAGTCTGAGCATCGATCGTGCACTCGGGGCACTTCGCGCGGGCAACTTCGTGCTCGTCCACGACGCTCCGAATCGAGAGAACGAGGTTGACATGGTCATCGCCGCGGAGTCGGTCGAGCCGAAGCACGTTGCGACGATGCGACGAGATGCGGGCGGACTCATATGCGTCGCTCTCCATCCGAAGATCGCGGATAACTTCGGCCTCCCTTATTTAACCGAGGTCTATGAAAAAGCATCTTCCTACTTCAACGTTCTCCTGTCCACACGCCCAGATGACCTCCCCTACGACGAGCTCTCGGCCTTCTCACTAGCGGTAAACCATCGCCGCACCTTCACGGGCATAACCGATATCGATCGAGCGCTGACCATCCGAGAGCTGGGAAAACTCGGAGCCAAGGCGCTGAACGATCCGATGGTGGATGGATTCGGACGCAACTTCCGTAGCCCGGGACACGTGCCACTCCTACGTGCTGCCGATGGTATGCTGGCTGAGCGCAAGGGGCACACGGAGCTTGTGGTTACACTGGCAGAGCTAGCTGGCATCGCCCCCGTGATGGCCGTTTGCGAAATGCTCGATGCCGAGACCAGCAAGGCCCTCAGCTTGGAGGCGGCGAGCGCATATGCGAGTGAGAGGGGCCTGCCGTGCCTGAGCGGGGTGGAAATTGTGCAAGCATACGGGGGGAAGTAAGATGCGCCGCGTGGGCATAGTCGACACAACTTTTGCACGCTACGATATGGCTCGCGCAGCCGTGGATGAGCTCAAACAGCTCTGCAGCGTGAAATTCGTTCGCCGTACCGTGCCCGGCATCAAGGACTTGCCCGTCGAAGTGAAGCGATTGCTCGAGGAGGGCTGTGGCATCGTCATGGCGTTCGGCATGCCCGGGGCTGCACCTATCGATAAACAGTGCGCTCACGAGGCATCCCTTGGCCTGATTTGGGTCCAACTGCTTACAAACAAGCACGTGATTGAGGTCTTCGTGTTTGAGGACGAGGCCCGGAGCGAGAAGGAACTCGCTGAGCTGGCTGAGAAGCGCGCTCGCGAGCATGCTCGAAACGTTTACCGTCTGCTCTTCAAACCCGAGGAATTAACAAAACTGGCTGGCACGGGGCAACGAGAGGGAAGCCCTGATGTAGGACCGCTGAGGAGGTGAGAAATTGGTAAAGTTAGGAATAGCAGCGTCGGAGTTCCATTGGGACATCGTAGGGCCGATGCTTGAGTTCGCCAAGCAACACGCGAGTTTCCTTGAGGCAGAGGTAGCAGCAGAGGTTCTGGTGCCTGGTGTCTATGAGCTGCCACTTGCCGTGAAAAAACTCGTAGAACGTGGTGACATCGACGCAGTAGTTACACTTGGAGCGGTGATCGAAGGTGAGACCGAGCACGACGAGCTAGTGATGCAGCAAGCGGCGCGAAAATTAATAGACCTTGCAGTCCAATACGGCAAACCGGTGGCGCTCGGCATCTCTGGCCCCGGCATGAGTCGCATGCAGGCACTGGAGCGGGTGAACGAGTTTGCTCGGCGCGCGGTGGAGGCCGCCGTGAAGACCACCAAGCGCTTGGAAAAGGTGTAAGTTTGGATTTGAGCGAGGTCGGCATCCTGGCGTTGGGCTCGCACGAGGAGCGACACGGAGCAGCTCTCCCTCCCGACACGGACGCAAAGCTGGCCTCGCATGTTGCTTCGGAGGCGGCGAAGCGCACGGGGGCGAGGTTTATCGACGTCCTCCATTCGTCGTACGAGCTCCCGGGCATAGACACGGGGCGCCATCAGAGCCTCGATCAGGTTTTGGAGGAGCTTCGGAGGGCTCTACTCAACGCGAAGCGTGCGCTTGACATCAGCGCGACGGTGTTGGTCAATGGTCACGGGGGAAATGAACCCCTGCGGGAGCGGTTGTTTGCGTTGGAGAAGGAGCTCGGCATGCCCATCGTTTTTAACAACACCCTGATTAAGCTAGAAGGACCCCACGCTGCAACGGGCGAGCTTAGCATGGGAACTGTGATAGGGATAGCTGATGCTTCAAAAATCGCCGAGCAAACCGATTTTGAACGTCACCCTGAGGTGGGATTCGTCGGCCTTAAGGAAGCGCGGAGACGATACGCTTGGGCGGAGCAGCAAGCTAGGGAAGTTGAGAAAATAGGACTCCGCATCGACAAATTTTTGGGCGAGAAGCTCCTAGAATGTGCAATCGTTGACGTGATGAATGATGTGCGGGAGCTATTGAGAGAATAATTATTCTAAATGTTTTAACTCCTTGCCGATTTCAAGCAGGCTCCATGACCATATCAAGCACTCGAAGCTCTTTATGAGGTCCCCTTGTTTCAGAAAGTGTTCGGAATCTCCGCGATAAGCTTTGATGTTCGAAAACATTTTCTCACCCTGCTCACTTCGGGCTCTCGCCGCTGATAGGGCATTATCGAGCTTAGCGGTCCACTTCTTGATTTCCTCAATCAGTTTAGCATCGAGCGTCATTTGATCACATCTTCAGGCGCTCCGGCGAAGGCGCGGAGAGCTTCTGCCTCGACGAAGTGAAGCTTACCCGGCACGATCAACACGTGCGGCGGAGACCCAAAATCCAACTTCT
>JAUWBP010000106.1 GCA_030601665.1 Hadesarchaea archaeon
CTTACGTGCTTTATCTGCCCCGCGACTCCAGCGACCTGAGCAGCTGCAACCATGTGCCCACCACCGAGGATTGTGAAAGCTTGGGAACTCGCCATCGCGTGGAGCACCTCGAAGGTGCCGCGCTCGAACCCAGCCCGCTCAAAGACACCAAGTGGCCCATTCGCGACGACTGTTTTCGCACCCTCGATGAGCTTTGAATATTCCTTTTGGGTCCTAGTCCCGATGTCGTAGATCTTCAGCTCGGTCGGTAGCTCCTCCAGCGAGAGCTCCTTGGGTTGGCCTTGGGTTTCGGCGACGACATCGAGCGGTATCTTTATTTTGTCGCCGTGGGCATCGAGCAGTCGCTTGGCCCGTTCGATCTCCTTTTTCAGACCCTTTTTTTTGAGTAGCTCGAGATTTGGCTCACCGAGGTCTCGCCCAGAAGCCACGAGGAAAGTGTGCCCCACAAAGCCGCCCGTCAGCACGGAGTCCGCTATCCCCTTGCCGAGCACGTTTTCGATTATATTGAGGGAGTCGTCAACCTTCACGCCCCCCAACACGTAAACGCAGGGATGTTCTGGGGAAAGCGCTCGGCTTAAACCCTTGAGCTCGCGCTCCATCAGCCGCCCCGCATAAGTCGGGACTAGGGCGCTAAAGCCCACAAGCGAGGGCTGAGAGCGATGGGCGGCCCCGAATGCATCGTTAACATAGAGTTGGACAAGGGGGGCTAACGCACGCACGAAGTGGGTCTTGGCCTGTTCCTCCACAGGACGATTTAGATTTTCCTCGGCACACAGACGAACATTGTCGAGAAGCAGGATTTCTCCCGGGTGCATGAGTTTGATCGTGTTCCTAGCCATGGGGCCGAAAACATCAGTGAGGTATATAACTTTCAGCCCCACCGCATTGCTCAGTTTCTTGGCATGTTTTTCAAGAGTGGTGAAATCCTTGTCACCGGGCCTGCCTTGGTGGGCCATGACGACAACTTTTGCACCATTGTGAGCTAGCTCCTTGAGGGTTGGGGCGCACTCGCGTATCCGCGTGTCGTCTAAGATTTCGCCCGTGTTTGGGTCGAGGGGCGAGTTTATGTCGACCCTCACCAACACCGTCTTACCCTTGACGTCGACCCCATCTAAAGTGGGAAATTCCAAGGTTTTACCCCAAGTCATTTTCGAGAGCCGTCTTAAATATTGCTAAATTTTCCCTTCACACATTTAAAGGAAACCCATTATTCCCCTATCCAGCATGGCGATCATGACAAATTGTCAAGATTGCTTTTTACTACAGGTGCTCCGCAATCAGGTTGGCCATGTCGACGAGCCTGCATGAATAGCCCCACTCATTGTCGTACCAGGCGATCACTTTGACTAAATTTTCACCGACGACATTGGTCATGGCGCAGTCGACAATGCTCGAGTGGGAGTTGCCGGTGAAATCGATTGATACGAGCGGTTCGTCCACGCACTGGAGAATTCCTTTCAATTCTCCCTCAGCAGCGGCTTTCAGTGCCGAGTTGACTTCTTCGGCTGTTGTGTTTTTCTTGAGGAGTGCTACAAGATCTACCACAGACACATCAGGGATGGGAACCCGCAGAGCGATGCCATCCATCTTCCCTTTGACGGACGGCAGGACCAATCCAGTTGCTTTGGCAGCTCCGGTGGTGGTCGCTATAATTGATAATGCGGCAGCTCTGGACCGTCTGAGGTCCTTGTGAACGAGGTCGAGCAACCGCTGGTCGTTTGTGTATGAGTGGGCGGTGGTCATAAAGGCTTTATCCACTCCGAATTTTTCGTCAAGGACCTTCATCGTGGGAGCAAGGCAGTTAGTGGTGCACGAGGCAAGCGAAATTATGTGGTGCTTCTGAGGGTCGTAGTTCTTGTGATTAACCCCCGGAACCACAGTCACGTCTGGATTCTTCGCTGGAGCCGATATTAGAACTTTCTTAGCCCCCGCTTGCAGATGCTTGGAGGCTCCCTCTCTGTCCCGGAAGACTCCTGTGGATTCGATGACTAGATCCACTCCCAGCTCCTTCCAAGGGAGTTTGGCAGGATCCCTTTCCGAGAGGTACTTCAGTCTCTCCTTTCCGACCACTATCGCTCCATCTTCGACCGTTACTTCCACATCCAACTTTCTGAAAACTGAGTCGTATTTTAGCAGATGAGCCACCGTGTTGATGTCGGAGAGGTCGTTTACGGCGACGCACTCAAATTTTCTCGGCCTCTTTAGCGATGCCCGATAAAAAACCCTACCTATCCGACCAAAACCATTTATCGCAACGCGCATTCGACTAACTCCTTTCTTTTGAAGATGGTCGTCCGAGAGTATAAAAACTTTTTAGTGTGGACGGCGACAAGAGTTCAGGTTTTTGTAGGTTTAGTTGTCTCATTTTTTAGACGTTTCACAATTTTGAGAAGGTTTAAAAGTCAGCAGGTCCCGTTCTGATTGGGGGTAACTTGGGTAAAAAGACCACCATCGAAATTTTGGTCTTGCTGGCCAAGAGCGGGGCACATCTTCACGACTTGAAACTTTCTTTGGGCTGGCTTGCAGGTCAACTAAATCTCTCACGGCAGACTGCGGCGCGGCGGCTTCTTGAGCTTGAGGACCAAGGTCTGATCAAACGGGTGGTGGGGCCCCGCGGTCAGAGCGTGCGTATAACACCTGGGGGTCTAGCGACTTTGCGCTTGATGCATCGAGAGCTCAAGGCGATTTTTCGATTGAAATCGCGTTCGTTCAAGTTAGCTGGCCGGATAATCTC
>JAUWBP010000070.1 GCA_030601665.1 Hadesarchaea archaeon
GCAGCACCACCGCGTGATATGCGGCGAGCACGTGACGCTCGAGGAGGGCACGGGCTGCGTCCACACTGCCCCCGGGCACGGAGAGGAGGACTTCGTGATCGGGGCGCAATACAACCTGCCCGTGTTCAGTCCGGTTGGCCCCGATGGAAAGTTCACCCAAGACGCCGGAAAGTACAGCGGAATGTTCGTGAAGGACGCCGACCGCGTGATCCTCGAAGACCTCCGCCATAAGGGTGTGCTAATGAAGCACGACGTCATTACCCACGCCTATCCCCACTGCTGGCGCTGCCAGACGCCCCTCATCTTCCGCGCGACCGATCAGTGGTTCCTGCGCGTTTCCGAACTCAAGCAAAAAATCCTTGAGAAAAATGCCGAGCGCGTGCGATGGGTGCCTGACTGGGTCGCGACACGCTACGCGAACGGAGTCGAGTCGGTTGGGGACTGGTGCATCTCCCGCCAGCGCTACTGGGGCATCCCCATGCCTATCTGGGTGTGCCAAAGATGCCGTGAACCAATTGTGATCGGCAGCTTGGGGGAGCTGAAGAGCAAGGCGAAAATAGAAATCGGCGAGATCGACTTGCATCGCCCCGCCGTCGACCGAGTCATGCTGAGCTGCCCCCGATGCGGGGCCGAGGCCAAGCGGGTGCCCGACGTGCTCGACGTGTGGTTCGACTCAGGAATTGCCTCCTGGGCGAGTCTCGGCTACCCCCAGCAGCGCGAGCGCTTCGAGAAGCTCTGGCCGAGCGAGTTCATAACCGAGGGCGAGGACCAGGTGACGAAGTGGTTCTACAGCCAGCAAGTTGTCTCGATCATCGCCTTCGATAAGATGCCCTACAGGGTCGTGCTGATGCATGGGTTCGCCCTCGACGAGCACGGACGGAAGATGTCGAAATCGATGGGTAACGTGGTGGACCCCAAAGAGATCGTCGACAAGTACGGGGCCGACGTGCTGCGCTTCTACATGCTCTCGGCGAACCCCCCCTGGGAGGCCCTCCGATTCAACTGGAAGGGGGTAGACATCGTCGCGCGGATGCTGAACGTGCTCTGGAACGTCCACGTGTTCGCCACCACCTACATGGCGCTCGACGAGTTCGACCCGAAAAAGATCGATATGGGACAGGTGCGTGAAAAATTCATGCCCGAGGACTCATGGATGATCTCCCGCATAAACAGCGTGACGCGAGATGTCACAAAGGCATTCCAGGGGTTCAACCTGCATCACGTCACCCGAACCCTCTCGTCGTTCGTGCTCGAGGACCTCAGCCGATGGTACGTGCGTCTCGTGCGCGATCGCGTCTGGATCGAGCGGGACGACCCAAGGAAGCTCGCGGCATACGTCGTGCTCTATCAATCCCTCCACACTTTGATCAGGCTGCTCGCGCCGATAATGCCCCACGTGGTCGAGGTCATGTACCGCGACTTGGTCAAGGCCACCGACACCGAGGCGCCGGAGAGTGTGCACATGCTCCCCTGGCCATCGACCGACGAGCGGGCGATCGATGCAGGGCTCGAACGTAAGATGAGCAGCGTGCGTGCATTTGTCGAGGGGGGTGCGGCAGCCAGACAGCAGGCACAGCTGAAATTGAGGTGGCCCGTGAACAAGGCCGTGATTCGGTCATCATCATCGGAAGTAAAATCTGCTCTCCAAGAGCTTCAGGACGTACTACAGGGTCAATTAAACTGCAAGGAACTCGTCCTGCTTGGACCGGAGGAGCAGAGTGATGAATCTCGTCTCGTTATCAAACCCGATGCACAACGCCTTCAAGAGAAGCTGGGAGATTTCTCGCGGTCCGTCATCGATGCCCTTCAAGAGATCGATGTCTTTCGCCTGCACGCTGAGATGCAACGCCATGGAGTTGTGGGGCTGCAAATAAAGGGACAAAAGGTCAATATTTCGTCCGAGGAGCTGAGCTTCGAGGAGGAGCTACCCAAGGGTTTCACCGCGACCTCCACGGAGTTCGGCAGGATAGCGATCGACACTAGGATGACGCCCGAGCTACAGGCCGAGTGCATAGCGCGGGAACTCGTCCGACGCCTGCAAACCATGCGCAAGGAGCTGGATCTAGCGATGGAGGAGAAGATCGATGTGGTGATGGGCACGGAGGCGGAGAAGTACATCAAGCTCCTCGCCACCCAACAGGATTACCTCTCGCGGGAGGTGCGGATGCGAAACCTCCGCATCTGTCGCGCAAGTGAGGTCGAAGGGCCAGGCTACATTAAGGAGTGGAACGTAGACGGTGACCGCTTCAAGTTACTCGTGAAGCGTCTGCCTGCCTAACAAGGTTTTTTCTTCTTAGTCTTTTCGCACTTGGCCATTTTTACCCCTTCGAGGCCGCTACCTCCTCCACATATCGGAGGACGGCTTTCTGATACTTTGCCACTAAGTGTTTTCGGACCCGCCTGAGGCGCTTTATCTTGGCGTCAAACTTGCGGGCCGATATGGCCGTCATCGTCACGGGTGCTGCGGGGGCTCCCACGAGCAATGGGGTTCCCACGAGCATGGAGCTCCAGGTCAGCTGAACCCCCCCAAAAAATTCAGTATTCATAGCCACGATCGCGAATAAGAAAACAGCAAGGCCGAGGATCCATGACGCGAACCCAAACCTCAGCATGTTCTTTGTATGTAACCATCTGTTCTCCTCCATGTGACGAAGCTTGCGGTCGGTTTTCCGGAGTTGCTGTTTTACATCCTCGAATTTTCTGAATGTCCTTCGCTCATTCCGCCCCATCCGTCTCTTTCGCCTCTTAGGCATGGTCCCCTCTCTACACTTATCCATAGCGAATTTATAAACTGCATAGTCAAGTTTGAGAGGGGGGCAAATGCGCAAGACTTCCGAGCTTTCAGGCTTTTACAAACTGAGTCCGGGGGAGAGGCTGAAGATCGTGCGGGAGTACGCAGGGCTGAGCGAGGAGGAGGCCGAACTCCTCTGCAGGACCGGCGCGCTTGAGCTCGAGCAGGCGAACCGCATGATCGAAAACGTGATCGGCACCACCGAGCTGCCCCTCGGCATGGCGACCAACTTCCTAATCAACGGCAGGAACTACCTCATCCCCATGGCGATCGAAGAGCCCTCGGTCGTGGCTGCCGCCTCGAACGCCGCGAAGATGGTTCGCGAGCGGGGAGGTTTCAACACCGAGAGCACGCCGCCGATCATGATAGGGCAGATCCAGCTCGTCGACGTTAAAAACCCCACGGAGGCGAGGGAGAAAATCCTCGAGGCCAAGGAGCAAATCCTGGAGATGGCGAATGAACAGGACCCGGTCCTCGTGAAGCTCGGGGGTGGCGCGAAGGATGTCGAGGTACGAGTGCTCACCACCAATCTAGGTCCGATGACGATTATCCATTTGCTCGTCGACGTGCGTGACGCGATGGGGGCAAATGTTGTTAACACCATGTGCGAGGCAGTCGCGCCCTTCATCGAGGAGCTGACGAGGGGTAGGGTTTTTCTCCGGATAGTCTCAAACCTCGCTACCTACAGGCTTGCCAAGGCAAGAGCTGTCTTTGCGAAGGAGGCGCTGGGGGGTGGGGAGGTGGTCGATGGGGTCATCCAAGCCTATGCATTCGCCGCCGCCGATCCCTACCGCTGCGCCACGCACAACAAGGGGGTGATGAACGGGGTCATCGCAGTTGCCCTGGCGACGGCAAATGACACCCGCGCGCTGGAGTCGGGGGCCCACGCTTACGCTGCAATTGGTGGCTCATACAAGCCACTTACCCGCTGGGAGCGAACCGCCGACGGGGACCTTTTGGGTAGGATAGAGCTACCCGTGGCCGTCGGGACAATCGGGGGTGCGACGGCGGTGCACCCTATTGCAAAAATCTGTAGAAAAATTTTAGGTGTACAATCAGCGCGTGAGCTGGGTGAAATCATGGCGGCGGTTGGACTGGCACAAAACCTCGCAGCGATGCGTGCTCTCGCCACAGACGGTATACAGAGAGGTCACATGAAATTACACGCTCGAAACATAGCTGTGATGGCTGGAGCTGAGGGTGAACTCATAGACATCGTGGCTAGAAAGATGGTCATGGAAAAGAAGATAAGGTTAGATCGGGCAAAGGAAATCCTGCAAGAGTTGATTTGAGAGAAACTTGCAAGACTCATCGATTGCTGCAAGACTTTCGGCAGATCTTGACAATACTTCCCGCTTTCTGCAATTTGGCTTTTTTTATCTCCTTGAGGCCTTCATCCGCTTCACATGTCGAGGTCGGATTTTATCGTGCTTTTTTACCAGTAATTTGCGTCGAATGCGCTTGAGGCGCTTTATTTTGACGGCAAACTTCCGGACGAACACGGCCGTTATCGTCACGGGCGCTGCGGAGATTCCCACAAGCAAGGAGGCCCAGACCGGTAGGGGCCCGATAAGTTCAACATCCACTATCACTATGACTAAAAAGAAAGCTGAGAGGCCGAAGACCCATGACGCGAAGCCAAACCTCAGCATTTTCTTAACATACGACCGTTGGACCTTCTTTAGGTGATGAAGCTCGTACTCATTGATTTGAAGCTGCTGCTTTAACGCGCCAGTCTTGCGGAAGAACT
>JAUWBP010000099.1 GCA_030601665.1 Hadesarchaea archaeon
AATAAAATAATGAGCCCCCATATCAGCCCAACGGCCAAGTAGGGGTCGACCTGCCACCCAACCAGCAGACCTGCAAACACGATGAGGATGTAGATGGCTTGCCATGTTTCCATTTTCATAACCCCAAGAACATCCATCCGAGTAGGAACGAAAGCGCGCATGCAACAGCTGGGGTCAAGACCCAAGCTATCCCGATATGACCAAGTTTTCTCCCGCTCACGGCGGCGGCTCCCTTCACAAGCCCTGCCCCGGCTACTGCGCCAATAATAGCTTGCGTTGTGGATACGGGTATATGAAATTGTACGAATGACCAGACCGTGATAGCGGCCCCCATCTGAGCAGCGAACGCGGTCAGGGCGTCGAGCCTAGTTATCCCAGTACCTACCGTATGCATCACTCTGCGGCTGTAAGTCACCACACCGACCGCCAAAGCAACCCCGCCGAACAGCCCGATTAGTAGCATGAGTCTAAAGTCCAATCCATCTCCTCCAAAAAACGCGTAAACCACCCCAGTGGATGTGCCTATATCGTTGGCGCCTAGAGCGTAGGCGGTAGACGCGCTAGCCACGATAACGAGAATCATCAGGACTTGGTTGAGCAATACAATATTCTTTATTCTCCGTAACGGTGGGGTAAAGGCTTTGAGTAAGATGAAAGCGAGGATGGCAGCAAACATGGGATTTAGCACCCAAGAAATAGCGATGATGCTAAGCGTGCCGAATTGAACGCTTGCACCGATGTCTGGTTGCGCGTAAGATAACAAAAGCCCTGCCCCGATGACTGCGCCCACCATGGACTGGGAGGTGGAAACCGGCAAACGCAGCGTGGTGGCTGTCGTGACCCATATCCCAGCAGCGAGTAGGGCTGCAATTGCGACCCGGGGGACTTCCGAAAGCGGGTTTGTGCCGTCCGATACAATTATGATGTTCTCCCCTACGGTTTTCATGTTCTTCCAACCCTCGAGGACCGCACCTAAGAGGACAAACAATATTACGATCGCGATTGCGCGGCGATATGACAAAATACGTCCGCCGACCGCCGTCCCCACGCAATTTGCGGAATCATTTGCGCCGATGTTCCAAGCTACGTAAAAACCAGCGAGTATTGCGACTATCGCAATGAGCTCGATCAATCACCCACCTAAGCCGAATTAACCGTGCGGGCTAAAATAATGAACTATAACTGCAAAATCTCCGCGCGTAGCTCGGTCAAATCGAGCAGGGCGACCGTTTGGCGTCCGCTCAGGTAACCGCAAACTTCGCCTGGGTTCACGAGAAGCGTTTTTCCCTCACGAATTTCTGCTCGGTGGGTATGCCCTCGAACAACTACATCAAAGGAGCCCGACTTCGAAAGCGCCTCGACGATATCTTCGTGCGTGCCGTGCAGCAGCGCTATTCTGCGTCCGTCCAGTTCCAGCGCCGCGAAGTTCCCGAGCGGCTTCACCCCGAACTCGCCTAATTTTACGCGTACGAACTCGCGGTCACCCTCGTTGTTTCCCCAGACGTAGTGCAGCTTCGCCTTCAGCTTCGCGAACTTCGGTACCACGAACGGAGAAACTAGGTCGCCGGCGTGTAAAACGTGCTCGACCCCAGCTCGGTTGAAGAAATCTATCGCTCGCTCCACCGCGTCAATCCTGTCGTGCGTATCCGACATCAACCCAATCTTCACCCGAATCACCTCCACCGCTAATTGTCGCTCTCCTTAAATTTGTTTGATGAACCCGAGCACAACTTGCCCAGCCCGCTCGATGTTCGCGAGCTCGATCCGCTCGGGGGTATCCTCAAGCGTGTGGATATAGCGATACCCCCGCGCCCGAGCGTTGGGCAGCCCGAATGCCCTCGCGATGAAACGACCTAGTCTGTCCTTGCCTCCGACATCGGTGGTATAAGTAGTCGCCCTCATCTTGGCCTGCAAAAAGGGGACGTGGTCGTGCCTTGCGAGTGCAGCCCACCATAACCTCGACTCCAACCCTGCACCCTTGATGGAGTTCGAGAGCACCTGATTAAGCTGGGACGAAGTCCGCCTCCGCCTGAAGATACCGTTGCCCTCGATGACGTAGCTATGGGGACCAACCCCAACCCCGTCCAAATTAAGTAGGAGTGTATCCCTCGGTAACGCCTTGCTCGCCACGAGCTTGCGCGCGCCTACGAGTCCCTGCTCCTCGGCCCCGGAGGCGATGAAAAAAAGCTCCGTGTCCGCGGGTGGGGATTCGGCGGCTGCGCGCGCGACCTCGAGCATGACCGCGACGCCTGAAGCGTTGTCATCGGCCCCGGGGGAAACCCGTCGGCTGCTGGCGAGGATGAACATGCCGATGGAGATGGGCAGAAAGACGATCGCGAGAACGCTCCACACGATTATCCACCCCTGTAAAACCCCTAGCACCCTCGCAGCCACGATGGCGGCGACTATGATGAGGGCGGGCAGAAACGCAAACCTCACGAAAAGATACAGTTTGTAACTCACTATACACAGCGCTGAGTCGTAGTGAGCCGTTATCGCTACGCACCTTTTCGATTTTTTTGTTCCCGCTGAGGCGATGATGTTTTGACTTCTCCGTTTTGGCATGATTTTGTCGAGCGAGCGCCAGATCACGATGACCGCAAGCCACACGACGAGCGAGAGCTCTGGGGGGAGGAAAAGTAGCGCGATGAAAGCTGAGGTGAATAGAAAGGCGGTAGTCTTGACCCACGCAGCCCTCGGCACGAACTTGAACTCCCGTACCCGCGTTTTCAGCCCACAACCCTCGAACTGCTTTCGGATGTAGTCCGATGCCATGCGGTCGCCCCGTGTCCCCGCCAGGCGAGGACCTATCTCGTACGCCAGCTTGTCGAGATGCTCGAATGCGCGGCGAGACTCGAATTCTTGCATGAAGTCCCAGCTTTAACTGAGTACAAACGATTAATAACTTGAGCTCAAGATTTTCATCCGCGGGGGTAGCCAAGCCAGGTTAAAGGCGCCAGACTCAAGCTGGTCAAACCATGAGAAATCTGGTCCTGAAGGGGTTC
>JAUWBP010000022.1 GCA_030601665.1 Hadesarchaea archaeon
GTACTCGAGCGAGCGTGAGCGGGGGTCGTCGGTTTCGTCCACGTGCATGTCGATATCGGCGTCGAACCGCTTCGCCACCTCAAAGCAAATATCGATGTGGGGTTTCGCCTTCGAGTACGGGCGCTCGTGGTGAGGCATCCCGCCAACCAAGTCGGCTCCCAGCTCCATCGCCTTGTAAAGCAACTCCTCGGTCCCGGGATCACGTAGGATTCCCTCCTGGGGAAAAGCGACGATCTGAATATCCATCAGATGTTTGAATTTTCTGCGCGCTTCGAGCAGGCCCTTGAGGGGCTTGAGCTCACTGATTGTGTCGACATCGACATGAGTTCGCATACGGGTGGTGCCGTTCAGTGCAGCCATTTGAATAACTTTACCCGCACGGCGCACGATATCGGGCACGGTGTAGCGACGTTTTCGCTCCCAGATGATTTCGATCGCCTCCTGCAAGGTGCCCGAGATATTCGGCCGCACCTCGTCGCCTATCATGCACTTATCGAGATGGATGTGTGGGTCGATGAAGACCGGAGATGTCAGCATTCCCTGGGCATTGATCATCCTTCGCGCGCGGCCCCGAATTTTTCCAATTTTGACAATTCGCTCACCCTCGATGCCGATGTCCTTCAGAGCCTTCCGCCCGACGATTCGAGCGTTCTTTATCAGCAGGTCCACTTTATAACTCCCCAAACTCCAACAGCGCTAGGCCAGTTGTTTGGTCGTACTCCCGCTCGAGTTTTTTGCCCAGCAGCTCTTGAAGGTGAAGCTCGGCCGCGAATACCGTCGCCCCGATTAGGTGCCCCGCGTAGGTCTTGCCCGCCTTGTCGGCCAGCACGGCATGGACATGGGAAAATGGTTTGCCGGCCTTGAACGAGAGGTTGCCAAAGCAATTCGCAATCTCTAGGGGCCGATCGAATTTAATTTTTTGATACTCGTGCCCCACCTGGTCGTAGTAAGCAAGCCGCGCCTCCTTGACCGCACCGACTACAGTGAAGAACGCCATCTTGACCCTTTTCTCCTTCGCAAATTTTAAAATCGATTGCGAGAGCCTCGAATCGTGCTTGAGCCTGCACAAGAAAAATCTTCCAAGCTTGTAGCTTGCTGACTGCATGATCGTCCCAACCCACATTTGCGCTTTAGCTTAAGATATTTTCCTTTTTGATGAACGAAAAGGGGAAGCCTAGTTTCCCATCCCTAGCACATGTCTATTTGAATCAAAGTCTGATTTATCAGCTGGGGATTGGATGGCTGAATTTGTTGTAATCTCCGTGTCCGGGCCCCCTGCGGCTCGGGATGCGATGCGGGCGCTGCGAGATGACAAGCACGTGGTGCTCCTCGGCGGCGGTGTCTCGCTGGAGGAAGAGATCGAGCTCAAGCAAGCGGCCGCCGAACGTGAGATTTTGCTCTTGGGTCCGGGGTGCGGCACAGCCATCATCGAGGGCAAGGGCTACGGGTTCGCCAACGCTGTGCGTCGGGGCCCCGTGGGCATCGTCGGCACCCTCGGGACGGGGATTCAGGAAGTCTCGTGTCTGGTGGACGAGGTTGGGGTATCCCATGCTTTGGGCGTGGGGCCCTGGGACCTCTCGCAAAAGGTCGATGGGCTGGGGACAATGGGGGCACTGAAGTTCCTAGGGGAGGATGAGTCCACAAAGGTAATCGTGGTAGTTGCTCTGGTCCCCACTACCAGCGTCGCGCGGCGGATGCTCGAGGCCATCAAAACCGTGGGAAAGCCCGCGGTTGTCTGTTTTCTGGGGACGGGGCACGGGACAAAGTCCCCGAGTGGCGTGATTCCTGCTCAAACACTCGAGGATGCGGCAGCCCACGCGGTTGCCCTCATCGAGAAGCGTGAACCCCGCAAGGTGACTTCTACCCTTTCGCCCGAGGAGGTTAGGAAAATTGCGGAGCGGGAGCACCGGCGCTTCAGCTACGGGCAGAAGTACATTCGCGGGCTCTATTCGGGAGAGATGCTCTGCGCGGAGGCTATGGTGGTCATGCAAGGGCTGATCAGTGATGTGCGTTCGAACGTCCCCCTGAAGCCACGGCTGCGGCTGCCAGACCCGCACTCAAGCAGGGGGCACGCCTGCGTCGACTTCGGGGCAGCCGAGCTCGCTCGAGGGCGGCAGCCGCTGGTAGACATAGGTCCACGATGCGAGCGGATGCTGAAGGAGGCCCGAGATTGGGAAACGGCGGTAGTTGTGTTGGACGTGGTGTTGGGGCAAGGGGCGCACCCCGATCCCGCGGGGGAACTAGTTAAAGCTGTTGAGGAGGCGAAGCGCGTAACCGATCGGGGGGGAGGCTACCTCAGCGTCGTGGCGTCGGTGACGGGGACGCCCCGGGATCCCCAGGGCTTGGTGTTACAGAAGGAAAAGCTGGAAAATGCCGGCGTGTTGGTGATGCCAAGCAATGCTCAGGCGGCCCGAATCGCAGCGCTTGTCGCGACGAAGGGAAGAGTTTGGAAAAAGTTGAAGGGCTAGTGACGTTTTATCCTCCTCGTAAATAGAAGGGGAAAGATTATGTCACTAGCGCAACATGGAACCCAAACCGCTATGAACAGCACCACGAATACGAGCGGGAACAACGGGAGCCAGTCAAGCACCCCGAATCCGGTGAGGTAAAAGAGCGACGCCAATGTGCTTATCAACACGTGCGCCGCGTGCGGGTAACGAGTCCAACGAAGTGCTAAAGCGCCGACGACAGCGCCCGCTAGCGCTGGCAAGATGGCGAGCCAAGGGTGTTCTATGATTTCTATGTGCAAGGTCATCAATCCCCCAAGCGCTGCGCCCCCGAGGTAAGGCAGAACTACGTCACTTAACGTGCATATCGCGATTGACCCCCCGATCCCGATAGCAACTGCTGGCAGAATATTCCCCCCATGCCGCCTGAACATGGCCGCGGTCACAGCCGCGCTCAGCAGCAGGTGGGTAGGATGTAAGATGTGAAATATATTGTAGGACACGCTCGGGGCGAGCCCGGCCATCCATACGGCAGCCATCACGACTACTCCCACGCCCGCCCCAAAAGCGGTGAAAGGTGCATGCTCTTTGAGTTCCGCAGCGATGTATCCAAACCGACTCATGTGCATCCCTTGAAGCCTTATGGACCGCCTTGATGTCCGCCGGTACGCCGCCGTGGACGCCGGTATTTACCTGTGGCCGCGGCCTCGATTTCCTTGGGGATTCCAATATCAGCTACTACAACATCGCCCGTGTATTTCTTCGCCTTGGAAAATCCCTTTTTCATCTTGTGAAAAGTCACCGTATAGACTGCTTTGACTATAAACCCCTGCACCTCGCCAGTAGATGGGTTCAACCCCGTGGGTGCATCCACCGAAACCACGGGAACGCCTGACTCGTTTATCAATCGCACCACGGAGGAAAATGGCTCCCTCAGCGGGCCCCTCAATCCGGTCCCAAGCATAGCGTCGATGAATACATCCGCACGCTTTAGATAATGCTTTGCCTTCTTGAGGTTGGAGGGACTTCTAACCACGTAAATCTTGATGCTTCGTTCCATCCTCCGTATCAGGTTCCAATTCAGACGCGCCTCTTCGGTGCGGATACTCCTAGGATCTCCGATTAAGAAAACGTCGACTTTAGCTCCCTTGTTCGCCAAGTGCCTAGCGGCAACGAACCCATCTCCACCGTTGTTTCCGGTTCCAGCGAAAACTATAATCTTTAATTTGTGGTCGAATTTCTCCATTATCGTTCGCGCAACTGCACCTCCAGCGTTTTCCATCAGCAAGAGGCGCGGGATCCCGAATTCTACTGCCTTCTTATCTATCTCAGCCATTTCTTCCGCAGTGATGGCTTCGCGTTTGACTCCTGACATCCTTAAATCGCCCCATCGAAAATTAACGCGATTTTTTATGACAGTATCACCTCTCATCGACCTTGGCTTATTTATCAGTTATTTCACATCCCCAGCGGGTTCAAGTGGAAGAACAGCCCGCCCACGAGTAGGGCAAGTAGGAAGGTGCTCACGCTTATCAAGACCGCGTTCCTCCACCCCAGCTCCCGGCCCAGCACCGTCACGGTCGCGATGCAGGGCACGTATATCGCCACCACCAAGGCGAACACGAATAGCTGAAGCGGGGTCATGAAGGCGTTGAGCTGCGAGGTCCCGGCCACTGCCACGAGCAACACCAGCGCCCCCTCCTTGCGGATGAACCCGTAGAGGAGTGGGACGATTGCGACTGCCGGAAGTCCAAGCAAGCCCGTGGTTAGCGGGGAGAGCGGCCCGACTACCGCGTCCATCGCCCCCGAGGCCTGCATCGCCCCGATCATCAGCCCCCCGAGGAGGAGCAGTGGAATGGCGACGTACACGAATGCCTTCATGCGCATCCAGGTCTTGTGGAACACAGGCTTGAGCATTGGTCTGCGAAGCGGTGGCATCTCCATAATCATCCCGGTGACCCGCCCGCGCAGCCATCGGTTGAGTACCCACCCCACGATGAAGATTAAACCCAAAATGACCCCGTAGATCACCAGCGCGTACCTTATCCCAAGGAAGAACCCGACCGTCCCCAGGATGACCGCGGTGCGGGCCGAGCATGGTATCATGGTGATTAGGAATCCAGAAATGAACCGCTCGCGCCGAGTGGTGAGGGTGCGCGTGGCCATCACCGCGGGGACATTGCAACCGAACCCACCCAGCATGGGGACCACCGCGCGCCCGTGTAGCCCGACTTTGTGCATCGCCGAGTCCATCACGAACGCCATGCGGGGGAGGTAGCCCGTGTCCTCCAGCACCGCAAACGCCAAGAAAAATACAAAGATATAGGGAACCATCACCGCCAGGATGCCCGCAATGCCTTGGTTGATCCCTATGTCAAGAGCCTGACCTGCAGAGCCCAACCTCCCAAATGCCGAAGTCAGCCCGGGGGAGATGTAAGTGTCCCACCCGCCCACGAGCACTTCCTCGAGGAAACCCCCAGCGTAGAAAAGTAGGAAGAGTAGCCCGGCGAATACTGCTATCATGATCGGGACTCCCGTGCGGGTGCTCGTAGTCAGGCGGTCGAGCCGCTGCCCCACGGTCGGCTTGACGACCTTGTAGGTGGTTATCTGCTCGGATATCGAGCTGGCGAGGGCGTGGCGCTCCTTCGCGACCCGGAACGCGGCTGGCTCCCCGTGCTTGCGGGCAATCTCGCGAGCAAGTGTTCTCGCCCTTCGAAGAACCCGCTCGCTTCCGGACACGCGCGCGACCACCTCTGCGATGTGGGCGTCACCCTCCAGCAGCCGCACCGCGAGGGTCCGGGTCGGGAGCGCAAGCGGGATTTCAGGTAGGTCACGTCGGATTTGCTTGCTCAGCTCCCCCACAACGACCTCAAGGTCCCGCCCCATCCGGAGGGTCTTCCGCGGCCTAGCTCGGGCGTGGGCGACCTTGATGGCCTGATTGAAAGCTTTCGAGACGTTCTTTCCTCGGGTAGCGACAGTCGGGACCACGGGGACCCCTAGACGCTTCGAAAGCAGCTTGGGGTCAGGGCGCTCCCCTCCGGCGAGCGCGACGTCGTACATGTTCAGAACAACAAGCACCGGGAACCCGAGCTCAAGCAGCTGCATGGTCAGGTAGAGGTTGCGTTCGAGGTTGGACGCGTCCACGACGTTCACGATGACATCGGGCTTCTGCTCGAGGATGGCACGGCGGGCGACGAGCTCATCATCGGAGACCGCCCCCAACGAGTAAATCCCTGGTAGATCCACCACTCGGACCTCGCGCCCGCGGTGGCGAACCCGCCCTTCCACCAGCTCGACGGTTGTGCCCGGGTAGTTCGAGACTATCACGTCCGCGCCCGTTATCTGGTGGAAGAAAGCGCTCTTGCCAACGTTCGAGGTGCCGACTAGGGCCATGGTCATTTTTCTGGCTTCACGAACTTTCTTGGGCAAGCCGCACACCCGCAAAAAATGATTATTGGTATGGGCCCCTGCCCCGGCGGCGGTGACGGTGACGCTCTCGCACCCTAATCTGAGCGGCTATGTTATGGCTGAGGGCGATTCGGGTGTTGCCGCAGAGCAGGACGATCGCCCCGCGTGGGAGCTTCTCCAACATCTTGACCTTGACGCCAGGGATCACGTTTAGTGCTAGCAGGCGCTCAACGGCTCCGCGGTCCTCGGGAATTTTCAGCACCAGGCACTCCTCGCCCTTGGGGGTTTCCGTCAGCTGGGTGGACTCAATTTTTTGGAGGGTCCCCTTCGGCGTCGGGATGATGCTACCGTGAGGGCACGTCGCGGGGTTCCCGAGCATCTCCTCGATTCGGTCGGTGAGCTCGTCGTCCAGCACGTGCTCGAACTTGCATGCCATGTCGTGGACCTTCGGCAGTCGGTAACCGAAGACGTCCGTGAGCAGCCGCTCGGCCAGCTGGTGGCGGCGCACCACTTGGACGGCGTGCTTCCTGCCCTTGGGGGTGAGCTTCACGCCCGACCGATCGTACCCCACGAACCCTCGCTCCTTCAGCTTTTGGAGCATCTCCACCACGCTGGGATCCTTGACCTTTAAATCCTTCGCGAGCCCCTTGACTTTGACCAGCCCGTTGCCCCGACCCCCGAGCACGTAGATCGCCTCGAGGTACTCCTCCTCCGAGGGGGTAATGCTCGGAAGGGTGGAGCGAGGTGCATGACATGTCGTGTGCGCCATAATTATCAATAATTAGGTGTGCCTAACTTATTTAAAAACCTATTCATCCCTTTAGAAAATCCATGACCTTCTCCAGCTCCCGCTCGAGCTGTCCCATCCCCTCGACGTCGTTGCGCACCACCACGAGCGGCACTGGGGCGTGCCGCCTCAGCTCCGCCTCCGATTTCAGGCAAAGCTCCTCGTAGTCGTCATACCTGTAGTAGTGCTCCATGATGTCAGTGGGGACGATGTGCTCGTCGATGTCTTTACCCCGAGCTTCCCTGAACCTCCGAACATTTCGTTCCACGCAGACATCGAACGGGCAGTAAATGTAGAGAATCAGCGAGTGGTCCAGCACTTCGCGGTCAAAATTCTTGAGCGCATTGGCGTATCTGGCGCGGGCGAACTCGACGAAGGTCACCCTGCCTGACTGCTCGAGTTCCTTGAGCTTGCTGTTGATTTCTTCAAGCACATCGTCGAGGATCGTGAAGTCGGTGACGACGAAGCCGCCCTCCTTTCGGTAGTGGCGCTTAAACTCGGTGTCGCGGTCGAGCAGCTCCCTGAGCACTGGGAAGTCGTCAATGCGCGTGATATCGCTTGCCAGGCCTTCCTCGCGCAACCTCTGCCCTAACATGCGGTAAACGGCTGACTTCCCGGAGCCCGGGCGCCCAAGCAGGAACACGAAGGATGGGGGGGTTTTCATCAGGGTTCACCAAGCTTCAGGTATCTACAATGGTTCATTAGCTTTTGCCAAATTTTCCCCCTTTTAAACAACTCCCCCACAAAGCCTAGGCGGGTGAATTGGACACCTTACCGGTAGTGGTCGCGCTAGCTGTTGCTTGGCACATTGGCTTGACTTTGCTCGAGCGCTCGCGCTATCCGAAGCAAGCCCGGCCCCCGCTGGCGAAGCTTCTGCTGTCGGCCGAGGTAGACCTGCTCAGGACCCTCAGGAGCGAACTCAGGCGGCGCCTTCGTCTCAGGCGTGAGCCCAAGAGCGAGCAGAAGCTGTCGGATGTCGAGGGGAGGCTGGAGGAGTTGGGTGAGGATGGGGGATGAGCTGACGCTGGAGGCGGTCTTGACAGCGGTCGACCGTCTCTTGGAGTTGTCCCCTCGGGAGGTGAGCTCGGCAGGTGAACTCTGGTCGAAGCTAGATAACATACTCGACGGGCTCCTCGGTGCAGCCAAATTTGATGCGGCTCGCCACGGGCGCTTGGCTGAGCTGGTGGCCTCGCTCAAAGCTGCAGCCGCCCAGTTCCTTCAATCCCTGCTCAACATGAGGCGCGGTGGACCCCTGCGCGACGATTGGACGCGCTTTGCCGAGCGCGACTTCATCAAGTTCAAGGACGAGGTTTTAGCCTTGAGGGAATTTTTGGTCGGAGAAGCAGATTTCCTCAAATTCGCTTGTTTGCGGGCGAGGTTGAGAGATCTCGGTAGGATTGATCCTGAGAAATTGTTCGAGGAGCTGCACGAGGAGCGGGCGATAAGCGAGCGCACCTGGGTACTCCTCATGGCTCAGCCGAACGCGTGGCAAAAGGCGCTCAAAAATCGAGAGGTTTCTGGAGAGCTGGCGCGCATATCGAGCTGGCTCCTCGACCTGCAGGAGGCTAGGAGGGAGCGAAGGTGTTTGGCAAGGAGGACGGCAAGGTAGTGCTCGCTGAACACGGGCGGTGGATAGCCAGCCTTCGGGACGACGCGCGGGTGCTCGAGCAGCGCCTCCGGAGCCTGGAGCGAAGGGTGGCGATACTCGAGGCGAACCTCGCGGAGCTGACGAAGCTTTACGGCAAGCTTGACCTAGCGCTGAGGCCCATCAGCGATGAGCTCGCTCGGTTGGATTCACGGGTTAACGCGCTCACTGGGCTCTACAAGGGTGTAAAGTCGAGGAGGCAGAAGGGATGAGCTGCGAGCGAGCGGTTATCAGGCTGGGTGATGGACGGATCTTAAGGTTCAAGTGCGAGGGCTGCGAGCAAGGTGCCTCCATCGAGGATTCTGAGATCTGCATGCGCGAGGTCGTGCGTGCACTTGCCGAACATCCAGAGGTGAGCTCCGTGGTCCTCGCTGGCATCTATGAGCGCGAGTACAGCGGCCCGAGCTTGGCAGAGCTCAAGGAAATAGCGAAAATATTTAGGACGTGCAAGTACTGGCCCTTCGCCCACCTCGCGCCGACCGATTGTAAGCGCTGCGAGCCCGAGCGGAGGCAACAGCTCCAGAGCTCGTTCGAGAGGATGCCTGGGGACCCTGCACGAGCGCGCGAGGAACTCGAGGATATCGTCCGGGGGCTGCGGGCGAGGTCCAAACGAGGGGCTGAAAAGTGCAGACGATGCCGGGCGACCTTCATCGAGGGCGCATTGGCTCCCACGCTGTCAGCGCTGGGACGCGCGAAGCTGGCTGGCGTTGGCCGAAAAGGTCGAGAGGGCTATGCGAAGGTCCTGCGGGCGCTCATCCGCCCGTGCTTCATGAGCTCCCGCCTCGCGCTCGAGCCACCACCCGGAGCCGGGCTGGTCGACGCCTATCGGGTGGGGAGCAGCGAGGTTCGAATTTACCGCTTAGGGGGTGAGCTCCAACACCTTTACTTCTTGGTTCCTCCCGAGCATAGGCTCCCCCGCGAACAGGTGTTGCTCCTGCACCGTGCCCGCCAGACGCTTCTGACGCAGCGCCTGGAACTCGAGCTCGATCCGATTCGGGCCCGGGAGCAACTCGAGCACCTCGGCGCGGACCTCATGGCCAAGCTGGTGGTCGATGAAAAGCTCAATGTCGAGAAGGAAGATGTGGAGGAGCTAGCCAAACACCTAGCCAGATTTACGGCGGGCTTGGGGGTGCTCGAAGTCCTACTGGCAGATGCCCGAGTGCAGGATATCTACATCGACGCACCCGTTGGGCGAACGCCAATCCACATCTATCATCGAGATTTCGAGGAGTGTCTCACGAACATCTATCTGACGCCCGAAGATGCCGAGTCGCTGATCTCCCGTTTCCGCGCCATCAGCGGGAGGCCGTTCTCCGAGGCAGACCCGGTGCTCGACTTGAATCTCGGAGGCGTGAGGGTGGCGGCGATCGGGCCCCCCCTGAGCCCGGAGGGATTGGCGTTTGCACTGCGAAGGCACAAGCCGACTCCCTGGACTTTGCCGCAATTCATCCGAGCGAAATTTCTGACCCCCTATGCAGCTGGCTTGCTCAGCCTCCTGGTCGACTCCCAAGCTTCGCTCTTGGTGACGGGGAGCCGCGGCGCTGGGAAGACCTCGATGTTGGCTGCTCTCATGCTCGAGCTCCTGCCCAAGTTTCGCATAATTTCATTGGAGGATACTCTCGAGTTGCCTATCGAGCAACTTCGTCGGCTTGGCTTTAAGGTGCAGGCATTGCGCGTGCAGTCGGCGGTCTCGGGCTCCGATGTGGAGCTGCGCGCGGAAGATGCGTTAAGGGCGGCACTCCGGTTGGGGGAGTCGGTGTTTGTGATTGGTGAGGTTCGAGGGCCCGAGGTAAAGACGCTTTACGAGGCGATGCGCGTGGGGGCTGCGGGCAACTCGGTCATGGGCACCATCCACGGCGCCACGACACGAGATGTCTTCGAGCGTGTGGTTTACGACTTGGGTATCCCACCCAGCTCCTTCAAGGCGACGGATGCTATCGCGGTGGCAGCACCCATTCGACCACGGGGCAGCGTCACTCGGACGCGCAGGGTGGTCCAGATAACCGAGGTCCGCAAGGGCTGGCGGGAGGACCCGATGAGCGAGAAAGGATTCGAGGACCTGATGAAATATGACCCAGAGAGCGACAAGCTCGAGCCGACGCGAGCGCTGACAGGACTGAAATCGCAACTCATCGAGGGCATCGCCCGGAAATGGGGCACCAAGCCGAGGGAGGTCCTGAGAAATCTCATGCTCCGGGCGGAAGTCCAAGGAGCGCTGGTCGAGATGGCTGCTAGGCTCAAAAAACCAGAGCTGCTCGAGGCTGAATTCTCGGTGCGCTCGAACCTCGTGCTCCACACATTGCTGGAAGAGCAACTGCTGCGTAAGCGCGTCGACTACCGTGATATCCTCAGGCACTGGCGCGAGTGGCTTGCGAACTCTACGATGAAAATTTCACAGGGGTGTGAAGTTCGGCACACGAATTTTACAGGGGTGTGAAATTGAGTTTGTTGGAAAAATTCTATGTGCAAGCTTGTCGTTGGGCTGGCAAGTTTAGCTGGTTCAAACGTGGGCAACGTGTAACCGATGAACTGCAGGAAAACTTGGAGTTTGCTTCCCTCGAGGTCCAAGCGGTGGAAGTGGCTGCCCTTGCATTTTTAGCCGCCTTGGTCTGCGCGGCGCTGGCAGCTGCAGTTTTCTCGATCTCGATGTTCGTCGGCCTGCCGCTCCTAAGTCTTTTACCAATTACACCGATGCCTCTGCTCGCATACATGTTCGTCGGGTGGTACCCGAAGCTCCGGGCCGAGCGGCAGCGGGTTCGCGGACTGGGGGAGGCCCCGATGCTCATCAATTATCTCACGATGTCGATGAAGGTCACGCCGAACTTGGAGCGGGCCACGGCCTTTGCCGCCGAGAACGTGGAGGGCCCTCTAGGGATTGGCCTTAAGGATGCCCTGCGTCGCACGTACCTGCGCGCCCACGCCGGGGTCGGGGACGCACTGTCAAGTTTCGCGGAGCGATGGGGAAAATGGTGCGAGGACCTCAAGCGCTCGATCTACCTGCTCCGGAGCTC
>JAUWBP010000009.1 GCA_030601665.1 Hadesarchaea archaeon
GCTGACGGGCTGCGAACGCCCGAAGAAGACGCAGAAACACGGACCCTCGGGCCAGTAAGAAACATCGCCCGCTTGAGTTTTTGGTGTTGGATTTTCCAGTTCAACTTTTACCGGAATGTTGAAGTAGACCTCCTCCTTCCAAATTTCTACTTCTGCATCGAACGGCAAAGCTTTCCAAATTGCATCGCAGGTGTTGGGGCACAGCTTTTCCAGCAGCTCAGCCTCGACCTCGAAGTCACGGCAGGCGATGACAATTTTTCTCACAGGGGCTACACCTCCAATATCTCTAGCTTAAATTTTATTATTAAGCCAGTTTTTAAATTGAGTCGTTGAGTATTTCTATTTGATAGATTTTAGGGTCATCCCACATCTCACAAGTTCTTTGAATTGACCACAGGTAATTTCCATTCCACGCAAGAGCCCAAGTATCTTTTGCAGGGGGATAAATCTCACCAACGAGATTTCCTTCTATTGTAAATTTACCAATACCTTTTTCACACCCGCCACTTGCCCAGAAATAATTTCCAGTCCAGACTATATCACTATCGAAACGAATATTATTTTGAAGATATATCTCACCAACAAGATTTCCAGATTTATCAAGTTTGTACAATTTGGATCCGTCTCTACTTTTCAAATAAAGGTTATATCCATCAGTGGTCATACCCATTGTTCCGCCCTTTTCCTTCTCAGGAATTTCAAAGGAGTCATAAATCGTTATGTAGCCATCTTCCAAGTTGAATTTAAATATTTTTAAAAGACTAAAGTCGTTCACCCAAAAATATTCTCCATCGTGTGCCAATCCTCTTGGGTTCATAATTTCATCATTTCCATATCTTTGGTAATCCCCCGTAACCGGGTCTATTTTTATAAAATCGAGTGATTCACCTATCTCACCGCTACCTAGACTAAATCTCCAAAGGTTATTTTCAGCGTAAACAAGGGCCCAACCAAAAGAAAGACCTTGACCAATTTTCTTTATCGTTCTTCTTGTTTCATCCACCTTATCATAGACATAAAGATATCTATCTTCGAGATCCCCGGGCACATAGTCCAACTCAAAATTTTTAATGTCTTCATAGTCAAATTCTGGGGCTGGAATACCCCCCTTTCCAAAATCATTATTTTCGATCTCTGCGGTAGAACCACCATAAATAGATATTGGGGGTTTTTGCCCAATCCCGATATTTTCAAATTTATTTCTTTTCACAACAACATGAGACTCCATACCTGCGGTGATGGCTGCAAATTCTTCATTTTTGAAATAATTTCTTTCTAAATACGCAGTAGTTTTTTCACAATGAACTCCGTAGTGGCCATCTCTAATAATATTATACAGTATCTGAACATTTTCATTATACTGTTCCAAAGCAATTTCATGATAGCCATTTCCATACAATGTATTGTACATGAAAACAGGTTTGGACCTTTCTGCATACAATCCTTCAGAATTATTCCATCTTATAATTGAATTAGATACGACAACTTCGGAATCAAATTGCGCTATGCCCAACTCGCCAAATTCTACAATTACATAATTAAATTCACTATTTTTTGTATCACCTAAAACTATCCCCAGCCAATCGCCATTGATGGGGTCCTCGGCATCAGAAGTAAACCATATCTGTTTTTCTGGAGTTCCGACAGCTTTTAGGGTGCCATTAACCTCCATGCCCAGCTTTTTCCAAGGTTCTTTGTACCCCCTGTAATGTTTAAACTTGATAATCGTGCTTGGTTCTATCGTTAGCGTAATTCCCTCCGGCACTACCACATAGCCCGTTACATGTATCTCTCCTGACCAAATCTCGTTCTGTTCAAGGATACCGGATTTCGTTACTGGCCCCTGGGCTCCCATTAGTATGAGGGATGCAGCACCGCCAACAAGGACTAGAATGAGCACGAGCACGGCAATCTGAAGTTTTTGATTCATTCATCCCCCAATTAAGGGCGAATTTTCCTCCATATAAAGAACCTCCGCTCAAAGCCTTGGCGGGAGGTTATGGCAACGCGGGAGTTTGGAGCGGTGTGCGATGTGAGCGTATTGGTCGACCGCGCGAGCTTCGAGCAAGCGCAGCGGTTGCTGGACGGAGGCGAGCTCTACTTGCCGTCAGCGACCTACTCTTGGCTGGCGCGCGACAAGCTGATCGCCGTCCGGGGGAAGGCGCTCGGCTACAGCCTGGTAAGCCAGTTCGTGCGAGACCGAAAACTGGTCGTCGTCTACCTGCCAGAGCTGCTCGATGAACTTTCGCGACGCCTGCTTTTCGGGGTGGAGCGAGAGGTGCCGCTCACCGACCTGCGGGCCTTGATGCTGGCGGCGCACCTTCGGCTGCCACTGCTGACGTTCGATGAGGGGATCGTCGAAAGACTGCGGGGACACGTGGGGGCGCGGACGCTTTGGCAGCTCGACGCCCACGCTGACTGGCTGGCGCTCCGCGAGGTGCTCGAGCTCTACCGCGAGCTGGCGAGCGATGTGGGTAGCTACCTCCACAAAAACTTGAACGATGAGCGCGCGTTCGAGGGCTTGGTCGATGAGCTTCGAAAACAGCGCAGCGATAGCCTGCGGGGGGTGGCGGCAGCCGTGCGAAAGTTGAGCCAAGCGCGGACGAATCCTGGCGAGCTTAGCTTTGAGTATGTAACATGGGACCTGACGCCGCTCCTGCGCGAGTACCTTAAGCAGCACGTGTTGCAGCCGGAGGTCGTGCGGGAGCTGTGCGAGCGAGCGTTGTTGCTGGTCGCGAGCCCGGATGAATAAGAGATATCCTTTTAGAACTTTTGAGATATTTGCAATAAACTTAAAATTCATTTGAACCGTTGAAATATTCGCATTTTTGACATTTGTTGAAAGTTCTATAGGTTTGATAGATCCTATGAGAGCTTCGATTTGAGTTCTCTCATTTCATCACGATCCACACAAAATGAGTCGTTCCTCCACGGATTACAAAAAAGCTTTCGCATCCTCACGCGCTTGCCCGCTTCGACGTTCAAACTCTCGCGCCGATTCTTCTAAGCTAGCACCATGCGCAGACTCGGGAGAATGGCGCTGTCTAATTTTAACGAAGATCGGGTGGTTGACGGCTTCACCCACGATCAACGCCTCACCCACGGGCAGCGAGGAGATCATGGCCGCGACCTCCCCCGTTATCGCCTCCGATGACTGCTTGATGTGCTCGAGGTCGTAGGGGTTAGTGATGCGGAGGATGATGTTTGTGTTCGCCTGCGATAAAACGGTCGTCGAGAGCCTCACCGGGCGCTGTGAGATCAGCACGAGCGAGGCGTAAAACTTGCGCCCCTCGCGAGCGAGCGTTTCGATTATCGACCTAGAAATCGCCGCTCTCTTGGATTCGCCCGATGGACAAAACTGATGGGCCTCCTCCAAGCAGAGCACGAACGGGGGCACGCGTCCACGCTTGCGGGCGTTGAATAGCCTCCGCGCCGCGTACGCCACAAGCATCTGTTTCTTCCCCAAGCTAACCACACCGCTTAGGTCGACTACCACAGCCTTTCCGGGTTCAACTACTCTTTCCCAGTCCGGGTGATCGGCGCGGTCGAAGATACCGAGTGAGCGAATGTCGAAGAGCCACCCAAGCAAAGCCTGCTGGAGCTGCTTATGGATGCCCTCGTCCGCCTCAACCCGCGAGATGACCTCATCCAGCCCGAACGGCCCCTTGCCCGCCCGCATCTCGGCTCGAAGCCCGCCAAGCACCCGCTGGAGCTCGCGCACTTGTATTCCGGACATGTCGGGCATAAACTCCTTGAACTGATACGAGCTCAGATTCGGCACACCTATCCTGAGTTCCCTCCCTTTGACGATGCTCACGCGGTCTGGGAAGCTTTCGGCCAAGCCGACGTACTCACCGTGGACGTCCACTACAACGATTCCTATGCGTCCTCGCTCTGGCAGGCGGTCAAGCAGCTCCTCGATCATCACCATCACCCCATGCGACTTGCCTGCGCCGCTCATTGCGAGTACCGCCACATGTTTGCGCAACAGCCTCGTGAGGTCTAACTTCACGGGTAGCTCGTGATGCTTGAGCTTGCCCAGCTCCAACCCATCGTCTGGGCTTAACCCAAGAAAGCGCGTTAACCCCTCTGACCTAGCTTCACACACTTTTTGCCCGGGTGATGGCGGAAAAGTAGTCCGCTCGAGCCCCCGTTCGCCCTGAACCCCAAGCGCCTGAGCCTCGGCTATGAGGTACTCCCAACGATCAGCTGGAAAGATCGCTGTCAGGGGCCTGCCGCTCCGCTCGTACTCCTTGACCGATTCGGCCCGCATGAAGTACCTATTGGTCTTGATCAAGTTCGTGACGAAAGCTATCACCCGACCCTCCTCGGTCTCGGCCTCCACGAACTGCCCCTGTCTGACTGGTATTCTGCACCTGTTCCCAGTAACTACGAAGGTGAACTTGCTCGGCGAGGGGCCATCCACGGTCGCGACCACGGTTCCTAACTCCACTCGCTCACCTCAGAATGGTTTACGGTGCCGCCTCAAATCGAGCAATGCCGAGGGCCCGATGCGGTCCGCGATGCTGTCTCTCACGATGCAAAGATCCTCCCCAACCAAGCGGGCGCACGCATCTGCCTCGATGAGCACGGAGGGAAGGCCGAATGCATCGTGGTGGGATGAAAGTGCGTAGATGAGCGAGGCGATGCGATCGGCGGTCCCCGCGGGTTCGCCCCCGAAATCGACGAACTCCACGCGCAGCGGGCGGTCGAACGGCACGGTCTTGAGGTAAAATGCGTGAATCCTCGCCGCCCACTCACCGAGGTCGCGAAGCACGTAGCTTGCAGGCTTCTCGGCGTAGCGGAAGGTGAAGGTGCGCTCCCCCACCTTGAGCACGTGGTCGAGGAGAACGGTGTCCCGCGAGCGCTCGAGGACCTCCAGCTCCTTTTGCTTGAGCCCGAGGCCACCTAGGCTTGGGAGCACCTTACACCTTAGAATATCGATGAAGCGCCTGCCCCGGCTGTCCTTGACCGCGCCCGCAAGCAGGACCCCCGACTCCGCGCAGGTCTCGTAAAGCTTCGTATACACGTTGATGAGCTTGTGGTAGCGTTCGAGCAAGCTTTGGTTGTGGGGGAAGCGATCGATGTACTGGGGCACCACAGAGCCATCCAGTAACAGGAGTTTCATTTCATTTGCTCGGACCGCCTCGGTCGCGTGCTCGAGTTCGATCAGCTGACGTTCCATCCCGGCGAGGAGCTCAAATTCTCTGGCATCCAGCGGCTCCGCGACATCGATCAGACGGGGGAATGGCATCTCGCTTGGGAAGTACTCGGCCCACTCCAGCCCGGCTTCGCGGTAGTGAAATATCGCGACAACCGCCCGCAAGAGGATGAGGTCGAGGCCATGGAGCTGCTGCTCGAGCATCCCACCGTCCACGCCCGCCACCGTCAGGTTCGTGAGCGCGTCTTGCTCAATCAGTTTCACGAGGGAAGGTTCGATAATTTCTTCCACGCCCTCCAAAGTTACGTCCCTTAGTCCAGCGAGCGCCTCTGCAACTTTTCGCCTTTGCCCCTCTTGTTCACGTATCCGCTTTGCTATGTTCGCGAGCGTGTCCTCGAACCCGAGGTGTTCCCTCGAGAGACTAAACCCTTGGACGGATGAAACCACTCATATCATCTCCCTAAGATTGCGTTCAAATTGTACCGCGCGCCACTCCATTTTTTCACCTTCCGCTTGAGAGGTTTGGAGGAGTATTTAAGCGACTTTAGGGGAGAGAGGTCACCGAAAGTAATTTATAAAGGTGAATCGGTGCCGCGCCTACCAGCGATGCTCGAGCTCGTCAGACCCTTGAACTGCTTGCTCGCGGGCTTGGCAGTGTTGATAGGGGCCGTAGTTGCGGGTGGTGGGGAACTGCCTTACGCGGCTGGGATGGCATTTGCGGCAGCAGCCCTGGCCATTGGAGCCGGCAACGCGGTGAACGACTATTTTGATAGGGATATCGATGCCGTCAACCGTCCTTACCGACCGATACCATCCGGCAGGCTGAGCGCTAGGACGGCTGTAATCCTTGCGAGTTGCCTGTTTGGGGCAAGTGTGGTTCTAGCAGCCTTCATAAACCTATCGTGCCTTGCGCTGGCCGCCTTGAACTCTGCTGTCCTTCTCACGTATTCCTTAGAGCTCAAGCGTCGCGGTCTGGCAGGCAACCTGGCCATCGGTTACTTGGTCGGCTCGACGTTTTTATTCGGCGGTCTGGCGGTGGGTGAAATTTCAGTAGTCGGCATCCTGGCGATCATGGCGGCGCTTTCGACGGTCGGGCGGGAACTCATCAAGGGAATCGAGGACATGAAGGGAGATCAAAAGCTCGGGCTCAAGACTTTCCCACTCCGCTACGGCACGGGCAAGGCGGCCGCGCTGGCGATAGTCTTTATAGGGGCCGCCGTGGCTATCTCGCCCCTACCCTACGTGCTCGAGATCTTTGGCTGGGCTTACCTCGCCCTCGTGGTTCCCTCTATCGTTGCTTTCATCGCCGCTGCCGCAATCATCATGCGAAGCCAGAAGCCCGAGGCTGCTGGGAGGGCATCGCTCGCGTGCAAAATAGCGATGGGGCTGGGGCTGCTCGCGTTCTTGGCAAGCGTGCTAGCCGAACTCTGATGATAAGGTCGCAAAGAATAATAGAATGTCGAACATTCGTTCCGGGCACTAATCAGCGTGAAATCATTTGACTTTCCTTCGAGCAATTTCCTCGACGCGACCGATAACTTCGCGCAACCCGATGCCAGTTCGCTCGGCTATCTGCTTCGCATCCTCGTACTCCGCGGCAAAACCGACTAACTTGCCCCGATCTCGAGCCACCTTCACGCGTGGCTTGAATTTACGCCCGGCTAGCCTCAGGTCGACCCGCATGACTTCCCGCTCGAGCGCGTAGCGGTGCACCGAGGGCAGCACCCGCACCCCGAGCGTCCCGGTCTCCAACATCAGCACGCGCGCGAGTCGTTCGGCATCCCCGGGTTTGGTGAGCACCTTGATCAAAAATCCAGGCCTTCCCTTTTTCATTAGGATTGGAGTAGCACTCGCATCCAGCGCCCCCTCCGCTAGCAGTTTTTCAAGCGCGTAGCCGATGACCTCGCCCGAGATATCGTCGACGTTCGTCTCGAGCACCGCTATCTCCTGGAGCTTGAGCCCGCGCCCACTCGCCTCGCCCAAGCACACGCGTACTAGGTTGGGCGAGGGAAGCCTCCGTGCACCCGCGCCGTGACCAACCACATCGATGCGCATCGGGGGGTAAACGTCGACGAACTGATCGGCGAGCGCGACCAACAGGGCGGCGCCAGTTGGGGTGGCGAGCTCGACGTTTGTGTCCACGCCGCGGATCGGCTTTTCGTGAAGAATCTCAAGCGTCGCGGGAGATGGCAGGGGTAACCTCCCGTGAGCAAAAGTGGTGGTTCCCTTCCCAACTGCTACCTCGCTCGCTAGAACCTCGCGCTCCAAAAGCCCCAGCTCGTTGGCGGCAGTGCAGCAACCCACGATGTCGGCGATCGCATCTGCAGCCCCGACCTCGTGCAGCATGAGTTGGCTGAGCGGCTTGCCGTGAACCTTGGCCTCTGCGTCGGCTAACGTCTTGAGCGCGTCAAAGGTCACCTCCCTGACCTGATCCGGCAACATGAGCTTTCGGAGCCCCCCGGTAATCTCCCGATAGGTTCGACCTCCCTCGTCCTCCGTCTCGACCTCGATACGCGTCGCCTTGATCTCGTTCACCCGAACTCGCTTGACCCTAACCTCGATATCGCCGAAAAGTTTACCTACCCTTAACATCGCCTTTTTAACTTTCCCCACAGGAGCGCCCGCATCGATGAGCGCAGCGGTTAGCATGTCACCCGAGACGCCCGCGATGCTGCAGTCGATGAACGCTAGCTTCATTCTCACTCCACACCTTGCTGGTGCCTCAGCCTTAAATTTATTCACCTTTTGAGAACCAAATTTTCGCGTGCCGCTCGCAAGCTTTTAATAGGAATATTTGTTGTATATATAACAAGTGAAGAATATGCGAAAAATCCTGCTGGTTTGGGATGTCAAGACTCGAGGCTCACCAGCGACGTTCTTCTACCGGGCGCTTAGTGGGTACGATTACCCGACGAAAGCTGGCAGGAGCCACTCGGCTGGGGTCCTCGACGAAATCCCCGATGACGTCTGGGAGTTTATTAATCGGAGCACCCTACTAATTGAGGAGGAGTACGCCAAGATAGTCGAAAAGATTTTCAAGGAGTTCAGCAAACACTTGGTCTGGCACAGGTTTGAGGTCGAGATTTGAGAGGTGATGGGATGGTTGAGAAGGAGCCGAAACTCGTAGTCGCAGAAAATCGTCATCAGGCCTACGTCAACAGAGGTTTTGCCCTAATCGATGAAGGAGTAATGAAACGGTTCGGCATCAAGCAGGGCAATATAGTTGAGATAACTGGGCCCCGCTCAACCGGTGCGATTGCGATGAATGGTTTCCCGGAGGACAGTGGGCTCGAGATAATTCGGATCGACGGACTCATTCGCCATAACGCTGGAACTTCGATAGGGGAAAATGTCACCGTGCGGAAGGCCTCGCTGAAGGAAGCTAAAAGTATCACCATCGCTCCCATCGACCCCCGCGTCAGGTTCATGGCGTCTGGAGAGGTAATCAAGCGTAACTTTCTCGGAAGACCCTTAACTAAAGGGGATTTGATTGCCCCAACGCCCCCTGAGGAACCGGTGCGCATGGGTGGTCTCTTTGAGGAGCTCTTCGGTGATGAATTCTTCGGTAAGATGGCATTGCCCTTTGGGTTCGGTGAGATAAAATTTGTCGTTGTCAACTCCTCCCCCACGGGCATCGTGCTCGTGACCGACATGACGAGAGTCGAGGTGCTCCCGCAAGCCGTCGAGATCAAGGAGCTAAAAGTGCCAACCGTAACTTACGAAGATATTGGCGGGCTGAAGGGGGAACTCCAGCGCGTCCGAGAGATGATCGAACTCCCGCTGAAGCACCCCGAGGTCTTCGATCGCCTCGGGATAGAGCCTCCAAAGGGCGTCTTATTGCATGGCCCACCGGGCACTGGAAAGACCCTGATAGCGAAGGCGGTTGCAAGCGAGTCGGGGGCGCACTTCACAGATATAGCGGGACCGGAGATAATGTCGAAGTGGTACGGGGAGAGCGAGGCCCGCCTCCGAGAGGTTTTCGAGCAGGCAGAGAAGAATGCCCCCTCAATCGTTTTTATCGATGAGCTCGACGCGATAGCTCCCAAGCGCGAGGAGGTTACGGGCGAGGTCGAGAGGCGAGTGGTGGCGACGCTCTGTACCGCGCTCGATGGTTTGAAAGCTCGTGGGAAGGTCATCGTCATCGGCGCGACCAACCGCGTCAATGCCTTGGACCCAGCGATTCGTCGTCCAGGTAGATTTGATCGCGAGATAGAAATAGGCGTGCCCGACCGCGATGGGCGCAAAGAGATCCTGCAGATTCACACCCGGGGAATGCCGCTAGCGAAGGATATTAATCTCGACCGCTATGCGAATATCACTCACGGTTTCGTCGGCGCTGATCTCTCGGCTTTAGCCAAGGAGGCAGCGATGAGTGCTTTGAGGCGCATTCTCCCCGAAATAAAACTCGAGGAAAAGATCATCCCGCCAGAAGTGCTTGAGAAGTTGCAGGTAACGAAGGAGGACTTCGACAACGCGCTGAGGATGACCGAACCCTCGGCTATGCGCGAGGTTTTGATTGAAATCCCGGATGTGCACTGGGGAGATGTCGGTGGACTGGAGCTCGCGAAGCAAGAACTGATTGAGGTAGTCGAGTGGCCGTTCAAACATCCGGATGCCTTCAAGCGCGTTGGAATCGAGCCCCCGCACGGCATCCTGCTCTACGGCCCGCCCGGCACGGGGAAGACCTTGCTCGCGCGCGCTGTGGCGACCGAAAGCGAGGCGAACTTCATCTCGATCAAGGGTCCCGAGCTGTTGTCAAAGTGGGTCGGGGAGTCGGAGAAGGGGATACGCGAGACCTTCCGCAAGGCCAAGATGGCCGCCCCCACGATAATCTTCTTCGACGAGATCGACGCGCTCGTGCCCAGGCGTGGCTCCGGGTTCGGGGACGCCCACGTGACCGAGCGGGTTATAAGCCAGCTGCTTACCGAACTCGATGGGTTGGAAAAACTTGAAAATGTTGTCGTAATCGGTGCAACGAATCGCCCCGACCTGGTAGACCCGGCGCTGCTCCGTCCCGGGCGCTTCGACAGAATGTTGTTCATCCCCGCACCCACCAACAGAGCCCGTCTAGAAATTTTTAAAATTCACACAAAGACCATGCCGCTTGGGAAGGATGTTGATCTCAAACAGCTCGCCCTGGAAACCAAAGGTTACGCTGGGTCCGATATCGCCGCCCTCTGCCGCGAGGCCGCGATGCTCGTGCTACGAAAGGACATAAAGGGCAAAGAGGTTCGGATGGAGCACTTCCGCGAGGCGATGGAACGGGTCAAACCGTCGCTCAACCCCGAGATGATCAAGGCATATGAAACTTTCACAGAGAGAAAAAGTAAGCGCATGGCTGAAGAAGCGACGGGAATGCACTATTAACTTTTATAAGGGCACGTGCAAAGTTAGGCAGGGGCTGATTTGGCTCAAGTTCTAGTGAGCAAGCTTCGGGCGATAGGCGTAATCTCCGATAGGGGGATGCAGGTTGGCAAGCTTCACGATATCCTCTTCGACGAGCGAAACGGAAAGATCCAATCGCTGGTGGTCAGACCCATCTCGAAGGAAGCGCTCGCGAACATTCCTCGAGACTCGAGCGGGAACGCCCTGATTCCCTTCAGCGCCGTTATGTCGATACGCGATTTCATCGTTATCAACGAGCGTGTTTTAACCATTCAGCAACTCAGGGCGCAGCCGGGATTCGGAGCCGGGCAAACCCAAGCGTAACTACTACCACCCGAAGAACAACCTCGTCGCGAGTTCGCTAGGCAATCCTGCAGTTTCTATCTTTTCGGCCGTGATTTTCACATCGTAGTCAACCCTGTGAAAACTTACCTTTACCTCCTTGCCTAGGTTTAGGATCGCGTAGCTAGCTCTGGGGTCTCGATCACGCGGTTGCCCCACACCGCCTGGATTAATCACAAGTTTCCCAAAAATTACACGCTCCATCGGCATGTGAGTGTGCCCGAGCATGACTATGTCAGCATCCAAGTCGCGGACAAGTTCGGCGAGCACGCGGTTCGGGGTATCCGGAAAGATGTACTCATTGAGCGGGTCGCGGGGGCTCCCATGCACCACGTAGAGCCTTTGCTTTCCGTAAGTTAGTGTGAGGCGGGTTGGGCGGTTCGACAGGTATTCGAGGTTTTCCTTGTGTAGATGCTCAGCGGTCCAGAGCGCCGCTTGGGCGGCGAACGGGTTAAAACCCCGTACATCTCGCGTCACGGCCACATAATCGTGGTTTCCCATCACCGTTTGCATTCGCTTCGCCCTTGCCAACTTCACCACCTCGTTTGGTTCGGCGGCGTATCCTACGAGATCTCCCACGCAGATGAGCTGGTCAACGCGCGGCATGCTCTTGAGCACTGCCTTGAGCGCCGCGAGGTTCGAGTGGGGATCAGCTATCAAGCCAACTTTCATCAGCGCCACCAAGAAAAATAAGGAGACTGAGGTTTGTTTAAACCCAGCGATGCTACAAATTCGCGATTGCGGGGCGCCAAAACTATCTGAACAACACCAATCATGTACCCCATAATTTTAAGTGAGTGAAATGAGTTATTTTTGTCTCATATGGCCCGAATTATAACTTTCGCGTCGAGCAAGGGGGGCACTGGCAAGACCCTCGTGGTCGCCAACTTGGGGGTAGCGATGGCCCAGCTGGGGCAGAAGGTCACGCTCCTAGATACAGACATAACGATGGCCAACCTAGCCCTCATACTCGGTCTCGATAGGCAGAAGACGACGCTGCACGAGGTGCTCGCTGGAGAGGCTAGGCTCTCGAAGGCGATTTACAATGGCCCCCATGGCGTGAGGGTCGTGCCATCTGGAATATCGCTGAACGGCATCCAGCGAGTAAAGCTCGATCGCCTCAAGAAGGTGGTTGATGAGCTGGCGAGGAAATCCAAATTTCTGCTAATCGATGCCCCCTCGGGCCTGGGCCGAGACGCGATCGTAGCGCTTACGGTGGCGCAGGAGACAATCCTCGTGGTCACGCCCGATATAGCCGCCATATCCAACGCGCTCAGGACGAAGATCGTCGCGGAGCGGTTTGGCGTGAAACCAGCGGGAGTGATAGTTACGCGAGCCACCAGTTTGCATGTAGACATCCCGGGCGATGAGATCGCGTCGACGCTCGATCTCCCGGTGCTCGCGACCATCCCCGAGGATCCGGAGGTGAGGCGCTCCGTGGCGTTCGGGGAGCCGGTGGTCACCCACCGCTCTAGTTCGCCGGCCGCACGGGAGTTCAAGAAGCTAGCGGCAGCGCTCATAAAGGCTAGTCCTGCAAGCTGAGAATTTTATCAATAGCTTCCGCGACGCCTTTTCCATGGGGCTCCTTGGTCACGTGGGTGCATACGCGTTTCACAGCTTCGTTTGAGTTTGCCACCGCGAAGCTCAGCCCCGCAATCTTCAACATTTCGATGTCGTTTGGTCCATCCCCAACAGCGGCTACTTCGGCCAACGAGGCCTTTAGGAGCGAGGCGACCTTCCGGAGCGCATTTCCCTTGTTCACGTTTGGGCCTCGGAGATGAATCGCGAAACCTGAGTCGACGGCAACCAGGTCGAGTCCCTTGCGCCTGAAAAGCTCCCCGACGGCCCCTGCTTCAATCTTGCGATTAAGGGTCAGGCCCGTGATGCGTGCCGCAGAGCTCCGTGTCTGCTGCAGGGGGCCGAATTCCAGCTCCAGCGCGGCCAGCCCGCGGTCAGCTTCGACACGGTCACCGAGCATATACTCCCGCTCGCTGGCCGGGTCGAACACGACTCCTCCATCCTCAGCTATTAGCGGCCCTGAGGTCCCGAAGAGGGTCGCGGCGGTCTCCGCAAACGCGAGCACATTTCCCGTCGCAAGTACCACGGGCAGACCAGAATCCTCGGCCCTTCGAAGGGCATCCACGCCAGCGATGTCAAGTCTTCGATTTCTAAATGTCAACGTGCCGTCAATATCGACAGCAACAAACCTGATCAAAATTCCACCCAGTTTTTAATCCCTTATCCCTTGCCCGGTGATCATGAAGACAGCCTCGGCCTCGGGCAGGTTGGGACTGTCGAAAATCCGCGCGATCCGCTTTCCGCCCTTGGACTTTCGAAGGTAAACACGGGTCGTGGCGGAGTGGGCGAGCACGTGCCCCCCGATCGGTCGGGTGGGGTCTCCGAAGAAGATGTCGGGCCTCGCCAGCACTTGGTTCGTCACGAAAATGGCTAGGTCATTGAGATCAGCTATTCGATGGAGCGTCAGGAGGTGGCGGCTCAACTTCTGCTGGCGGTTGGCTAGGGCTTCCCGGCCAGTGTACTCGGCTCGGAAGTGTGAGGTAAGGGAATCAATCACCACTAGGCGCACATTTTCCTCCTCGATCTTCTCCTCGGCCTTCTCGGCTATCAGGATCTGCTGGTCGGTGTTGTAGGACCTTATGTAGAGGACATTCTGGAGGGTCTTCGTCTGATCGAGGTTGATGCTGATCGCCATATCCCGGATCCGCTCGGGCCTGAAAGTGTTTTCGGTGTCGATGTAGATCGCCTTTCCCCCCAGCCCTCCCTGCTCCGGGGGCAGCTGGACGTTGACGCAGAGTTGGTGCGCAAGCTGAGTTTTACCCGAGCCGAACTCGCCGAAAACTTCGGTCACCGCTTGAGTCTCGACCCCACCGCCGAGCAGCGTGTCGAGTTGCTTGCTGCTCGTGGTTATGAGCCCGACCTTCAGCCGGCGCTCGAGGACCTTGTCAGCAGTAACGAAGACGCCGAACTCTGCAATATCCCTGGCGGCAGCGATTATCTTTTTTGTTTGCGCCTCACCGATCTCTGCAGCTTCGTGCAACTCTGCTACCGAAGCCACGGCAATCGATTCGACCGTCCGATATCCCGCCTCGCGGAGCTTCTCGACTGTTGCTTCGCCAACTCCAGATAAATTTTCGATCGAGCGCTTCTTTTCCTCGGCCAAAAAATAAACCTCCACTATATCTTTTACTCACCCGCTTTTATCTTTTCGAGCAGCGCTTGCGCCTCCTGTTTTGGCTCGGGGAACTGCACATCACTCACCCGAAGTTCAAGCTGGTCGAAGTACTTATCATGACGAGTCGTTCCCGCGAGGATGAGCTCCCGCCCGACAAGCTTGAACTTGTCATAGAGCTCGGCCAAGTCGGGTGTGTCCTTGAAGAGCTCGAAGACCTGTTGCGTCCCCATGCCTAGCAACTGCTCCGCGACCTTGCCGAAGAGAGCGACCCGGAGGTTGTCGGTGCCGTCGTCGAGCATGAAGCTCAGCACGACGCGATGTTCGGGCGTTACAACTTTCCCACACTCCTCACACATCAAGCTGGTATCCACGCTCCCGAGGCTTCGTCCGCAGTCAGGGCAGATATCGAACACCGGGCGTCGGTGGAAGACCCGCACCACGGTTCCCCTGACCTGAACCCTCATCCCCTCCTTCTGGATTTCGGCGATGCTGGTCCGTTCGAGTACCGGCATGGCCATCTTGATCACGTCCGTGGACGGCAGTTCTTCGCTGATGACTGGGTTTAGCTCGAGCCCCCCTTGCTTGCCGAGGTGGAGCTCGGGCTGGCCAAAGAGGCCCAGCGTGCTGTAGCAGTTGATGAACCTGACGATATCACCGGCCTTGATGTCGGCCACCCTGTCCGCATGCTCGTGCCAGAGTGATGTCCTCGTTGTACCCGTTTGGTCACCGATAGTTATGGATGAGACTTTTCCCTTGCTACCATCGGCCCGACTGAACTCGCGCGGTGCGATAACCTCGATTACTCTTCCAATTACCTCGAGCGCGTCCATGGTAGGCTCGAGCTCACCGATTTTTATGCGGCTTGGCTCAAGTGCCCCGACAGTCACATCGGATGGGTTCACCTCAACCCGCGCGACTTTGCCAACGTGTACCTCCGGTTTACCAGACAAGCCTATGCGCGTGTAGGCGTTGCGCAAGAGCACGATATCGTCCGGCTCCAGCTTCTGCGCGAGCTCCGCCGCACCGTCCCAAAAGGAGGCGCGAGCTGTGCCCGTCTCATCCATAAGAATCACGCTGGTGACTCTTCCGGGAGTCCCATCGTCCCGTTTGAACTCCTGGAGCGGGAGCTTTCGTCTGACCCTCGCTGCAAGATTGACCGTCGGCATACTTGCCTCAAGCTCCTCTAGCTTGAGCATCCGTTCGACAAACTCGGGGAGCCCAGCTACTTCCGGCTCGGGTGGGTTCAGGAGTAGGCGTCCCCGTGAGCCTAGGCTGAGTTCGAGCTTGTCTCTCAACCCAGGCCGCACCGACGCGTTTTCGAGCTTCACCGCGGTCCCAAGCCCGAGGTCCTTTACGAGCTCTGCACGCTCGTCCCAAAGAGCGACCCGGACTTGACCTGTCGAGTCCATGAGCATGAGACTCGCGACTTTGCCCTTCCTTCCATCGGAACGCTCAAATTCCCTGATGTCGCTCGTCGCCACTACCCTGCCGACGATGTCTACCTCAACGAGCTCGGGTTTGAGGTCCGCGACTCTGACTTTCGTTTCGACGAGTGGCGGGAGGTCCGACACGCGTGGGTCATCTGGGTTCACAAGCAAAGAGCCACGCATCCCGAGGCTGAGCTCGGGACGCTTGTCCAATCCCCGGCGCACGTAGGCGTTTTTGACTTGAACGACGTCTCCTTTCCGGACCTCGTCCCCCTCGATCAGCGAAGTTTTGTCGTTCCACAGTGTGATTCTGACTTGCCCGGTTTTATCTCGAATCGACAGGCTCCCCACGCGCCCGGCCTTTCCGCTCTGGCGCTGGAATTCGCGGGGTTCGTAGACGCGGATGACCCGAGCGACGATGTCAACCTTGGACATCCCAGGAATGAGATCCTCGACGCGCAGAGGCCGAACTTCAGATTCCTTCTTCTCGAAGACAACGCCCAACTCTCGGCCGACGATGTTGGCCGCGCCCTCGAGGGTCACAAAACCGCTGAGCTCATCCTGCTTCTGCCGGATGCGCTGCATGAGCTCGTCGTGACTTATCTTCGCGTGAGCTATAATCCCCTGGACCATTTGTTCAAAATTTTGCTCCACGGTCTAGCCTCCGAGACAATTGTTCGCTTCA
>JAUWBP010000021.1 GCA_030601665.1 Hadesarchaea archaeon
CCGACGACCACTCAGTACCTTTTTCTTTGGTGATCGCATGGAAGCACGCAAGGGCGTTATCTTGATGGCTTTGTTTTACCCGTTCACGATCGCGACGATTGCAGCTGGCTTCTTGGCATTCGTGATGATTGTGTTTGAGGCTGATATCCTCACGGTTTCGACTGTGGTTCTGTGGTTTTACTTCGCGTGTGCAGCGTCTATTTATTTCATCTCAGAGCGAGCGCTCAAGGCGTTTGGGGTTCGTGGGCTTTTCCTAGGTTTTATAATCACCATCGGAATCCTAGCAGTTTTGTCTGCGGTTCTCTTTATCTGGAGAGCCATGGGCAAGCCGTAGGGTTAGCTAAGGTGCCGTCATAGACTGTTTCGTCATTATGGTTTCGACAATCCGGGCGTAAACAGGGCGCGTCACGAGTACAGATATGAATGTGCCAACCATTGTGATTAAAGCGAATCCGCGCATCACCCCAAAACCGAGCCAAAAAAGCATTAACATCGCCGCGATCGTTGTCGCAGCGGCAGCGAAGATCACCGCGAATGCCCGTCCCCTTCTCCCCTTCAAGCTTATGTGCTTGGCATGCGGTATTTCTCCCCGCACCATCTCATCGGTTATTATGATTTGATGGTCTACCCCCGTACCAATGACAACGATTAGCCCGCCGAGTTCAGGTATCCCGATGACCCATCCGAACATTGCCGCTATGCCAAGGGTAATCACGACTTCAAAAATCATCGTGCCCGTGAGTGCCGCGCTTATCTTTAGGTGCCTGTATCTGAGGTAAACGAGCATTCCAACCCCCGCTAGGGCAACGAGCCCAGCTAGGATGGCCTCTCGCAGGAAGCCGGCGCCGAGGCGGGGATCTATCCCCGTTTCACTCTCGTATGAAATCCTGACTGGAAGTCGCTGGGCCAAAACTGCTTTCAAATCTTCGGCGTCTTTTCGTGCTTCTTCTGTTGCCCCACCGCCTATTTCGATCACCATTTCTGTCCGAGGTTGGCCAGCAACCGCTTCGGTGATGTTGGGCATGGACCTTAGGCCGCAGGCACGCTCCACCCATTCGCGGGTCGTCCAGTCCTTTCCCCTCGGCGCATACCCAAGCGAAGGATAATTAAGGTTCTCAATTTCCGCGATAACATTTTTGAAATCGCCTTCTTCGCCGACCAAAATAATGTGAGTTTTTATCCCCAGTTGCAGTTGCTCCCGCAGAAATTCGAGCGTTTCAGGTGAAATATCTTCTCGGACTTCTACGGCGGTAACCTGCAAGTAGAAATTGTGTGGCCCCCGAATGTATATCCTTCGCGCGTTGTTGTCATAGCTCATCCCCTCTTCATCCAATACCCGTCTGCTGAAAACTACAACAGCATCAAAAGGACGATCGAGATAAATGCCGGTGGGATAACCAACCTTGCCTGCGGATGCAGCGCTCCATTTTTCAGCTCCCTCGGCGGATAATCCAAACGGCACGGTCCAGCTCCGGTCTTCGATATCGTACCTAACAGGTGAAACAAATGGGATGTCACCACCGGTCAGAACGAGCTCGTTTTCGATGAATATCTCGAGTCGCCCTTGGTGACCAAGCAGCTCCTTCGCCCGCTCCGGCTCAACCCCGGCGATCTCGAATAGCACAAAAGTGTCACCCACAGGTAAAAACAGTACCCCAGGCATTCCATAGGGATTGACCCGCAGATCGAGGAAGTGCATTACCTCTTCTCGCGTGGCAGGACTTACTTTTTCTTCGGGATCTCCTATTACTGTGCCATGGCCGCCGATGATGGTTTCAATTAATTCTTTAGTGGCCGGCAAACCTATCTCAAAAGTGACTTCGCGGGTGACTGGGTCGTAGAAGGGTGGGGATTCCAGCCTTTCCCGTGTCTCGGGATCCACGGGTATCGCGCTTGTGTGAAGCTCTTCTTCCAGCGCATCGCGCACGCTTACATACGCATTCGCAGTATTCTCCGCGGGGAGCTTGATGGTCACGTGGGATGTTTCCAATCTCAGCATGACCCTTGAGCCCCCGATGATATCGACCCCGAAGCTGAGGCCGCGCGCATACTGGCTCGGCCACCCTAGCACTCTCCCTACCTCCTGGTCGACCTCTGCCCAAGGTTGCCACACCGCCGCGACTGATAGCGTGAGCAAAAGGACGAGCAACAGCGCGCGGCGCTCTTTAAATACTGACATAAGATTCCCTCCTCAGCTGTTTTTGCGTATGCCGCAGCAAAATCCCGGCATTTAAGAACCACGTGTTGAAGATGTCGATGATTATTGCAAAGATAAGCACGGCGGATAGTTGGTCGAGGGCCGGGACGGTTGTAAATAAATTGAGGGTGAGGAGCACTATGAGGGTAGTACCGCTCATCATCAATCCAGTTTTCATCGCGCTTGCGGCGCGTTCGTGCGCCTCGCCAGCCACGCCTTTCAGCACTCGTGTAGAGAGCAGAATGTTTGTGTCAACTGAATATCCGATGAGCATGAGTAGGCCAGCAATGGACGCTAGGCTGAGGTCGACGCGAAATAGACTCATGCAACCAAAGACACCAACCGCGTTGAGCCCAACTGCCAACAAAATGGTCCCGACGACGATGCGGCGCCTGAAAACGATGAAGATAATAATTGCCATCGCCACGACCGCACCGATTATAGCGTTTCTCGCCTGCTCGCGGTGAATGCCTATGATGACCCCGCCCATCCCCTCTGCCTTGATCATATCGACCGAGATGCCGAGTTGTTGAGACAGAATGTTTTCAAGATTATCCCTTTCATCCTCTTCCAAGAAGTTGTCAGTTTCTATATCGAGACCAAATCGCCCCACAGCCAGAGCGGGGTCTTCTGTAATCTTCACATCCGCCTCGGCGCCGAGAAAATTTTCGGTGATGGTTTCAACTTCAGCCACATTTGGAACGTTGTCGAGCTCTCGCACCATTATCAACGTTCCACCCTTCAAATCTCTGCCAATTGGGAAGGTGTCAAGTGCCAGCGCTACTATGGTGACAGCGCCAAAAAATATCGCCAAGGCTACCGGAATTGCGATCATCTGGCGCGTGCTAAGATGCTTGAAGTGCGAGGTTGGGTCCATGTTTACCATTAACAGTCTTAAGTCCATGATTAATAGTTAATTCAATGAGGTGCGCTAGGTGATCGAAGAAGGCGAGCGGATAGTCCTCATCGACGAGCGTGGCAGGAAATATCTCGTCAAAGCCGAGCGGAGGCAACTCCACACTGACTTGGGAGTTGTTGAACTTGGTGAGGCGATCGGTCAAGAGCCTGGGAAGAGGTTGAAATCACACGTTGGAGGGGAGTTCGTTCTACTAAAGCCGCGCATCATCGATTACCTCCGGAAGCTCCGCCGTGTCCCCCAGATAATACTGCCCAAAGATGCCGCGCAGATCGTTGCGTACACCGGCGTGGGCCCGGACGATTTGGTCGTCGATGCGGGCGTGGGATCGGGTTCGCTCGCGATCTTTCTGGGCAACATCGTTCGACCCAACGGGCGCGTGGTGAGCTACGAGGTGCGGGAGGATTTTAAGCGCGTGGCGGAGGAGAACATCAGCATGGCAGGGCTTGGCGGTATCGTGATGGTGAAGCTAAAAGACATATACGAGGGCATTGACGAGAGCGATGTCGATTTAGTGACACTTGACCTTCCCCAGCCAGAGCGGGTGCTGCCTCACGCAGAGCGGGCCCTAAAGCCGGGCGGTCACCTCACGACGTTCGCTCCCTGCATAGAACATGTGCAGCGCCTCTACCGCGAGTTCCCAAAATTTAGCTTCACCAACATCAAGACGATTGAGTGTTTGGTGCGCGAGCTGACGGTGAAGCCAACTTGCACTCGGCCTAGCACGCGCATGATTGCTCACACGGGTTATCTGACGTTTGCGCGGCATGTATAGCTTTTAAACTTTGGATATTATTTTCGGTAACTTCTCTTCAAACACCGTAAGCTGAGAACCTCATGTATAAAAAAAGTCCAATCAGACCCGGCGAGCTTTGAAACCGTAGTATATAACTCCGTCTTGACCGTCCTCGCCCATTCGCCTGAAGACTATCTCGACCTCATCGCCTATCTTAATTTCATCCGTGTTGCAGTCGGTAACTTGGGCAGTCAGGCGAGGGCCGTCCTCAAGCTCGACGATCGCAAGCACATAGGGTGCCTGGTCCTCGAAGCCATTTGCGGCGGCATGCACAACCGTGTAGGTGAGGACCTTGCCGCGGCGCTTGAGTCGGTAAGGCTCCAGCTTGCCCATCCGCCGACAGTGGGGGCAGATGTAGCGCGGTGGAAAGAGGACTTTATTACAGTTGCCGCAACGCGCACCCACGAGGTTGTAGCGGTTGGGTATCTCTCGCCAGAAACGTGGGACGGCCATCCTAATCACCCCTCCTTAGCACATGCACGACCGCGGTGCCTCCCGAACCCCCAACGTTGTGCGTTAGCCCGATCTCCGCTCCATCGGATTGACGCTTGCCAGCCTCGCCTCGAAGTTGCTGCACGATTTCAACGGCCTGCGCGATGCCGGTGGCGCCCACGGGGTGGCCCTTGCCCTTGAGCCCGCCGCTGGTGTTCACGGGGATTCGCCCGCCTATTACGGTCTCGCCTTGCTCGGTCATCTTGCCCCCCTCGCCCTTCTTGCAGAAGCCTAGGTCCTCGATCGCCATGATCTCCGCGATTGTGAAGCAGTCGTGAACTTCCACGAGGTCGATGTCATCCGGCTTAACGCCAGCTATCTTGTACGCCGTCCGCGCGGCTTCGATGGTCGCCCGCAGACTCGTGAGCGAGGAGCGGCCGTGGAGCGCGATGGTGTCGCTCGCCTGCCCGGTGCCGGCGACCATGATTGGGGTATCGGTGAACTTCCGCGCCTTCTCCGCTGGGGCGAGGATCACGCAGGCGGCGCCGTCGGTGATCGGGGAGCAATCGAGCAATTTTATGGGCGAGGTAACCGGCGGCGATTTCAACACATCTTCGACAGTTATTTCCGTTTTATATTGCGCGCAGGTGTTGAAGCACGCGTTGTGGTGGTTTTTGACCGCAACCATCGCCATCTGCTCCTCGGTAGTCCCGAACTCGTACATGTGGCGGCGAGCCATCAGCGCGTAGAGTCCCGGAAAAGTGGCACCCACGAATACCTCCCACTCCTGGTCGGCGGCAGTCGCGAGTGCTCCCGTTGCTTGTCCGGTCAGCACATCAGTCATCTTTTCTATACCACCTGCAACGATGATGTCATGGATACCAGAAGCCACGGCAATCACTGCTTGACGGAGCGCCAGCCCGCCCGACGCGCAGGCTCCTTCGACGCGCGTTGAGGGAATGGGCACGAGTCCCGCATGGTCCGCGACGATGGAGGAGATATGTTCTTGTCGAATGAATTGTCCAGATGACATATTCCCTACATACATCGCATCGATTTGTTTGCCGTCGATTCCAGCATCCTCGATTGCTCTGGCACCTGCTTCCATCATCATCTGCCTGAACGAAACATCCCAGAGCTCGCCGAATTTCGTCAGGCCCACACCTATTATTGCGACGTCGCGCATTTACCTCACCAGTAACTTCCTGAATTTCACGTAGGTTGCGTAGTCGATCATAACTCTCTGACCTACGTAGTCAAGCACCTTGGGCGCAGCATCTCGTTTGCCCTCGATGCCGTCGCGCACGGTGATGCTGAATGCATCACTCCCGGCGCCTGAACCATAGGAGACCGCGAGGATTCGCTCATCGGGTTTGGCTTGGTCGAGAACCGCGGCGAGACTAATCATGGTCGACCCAGAATAAGTGTTGCCTATTTTCGGCGTCAGCAGACCGAGTGCCACCTGCTCCTTTGAGAAGCCGAGCTCCTTGGCAGCTAGCAGGGGGAATTTTCCGTTGGGTTGGTGGAAGACCACGTGCGCGAAATCCTGAGAGGTGAGCTGGAGCTTACGGAGCAGGCCGTTGGCCGCGGCGAGTACGTGTTTGAAGTAGGCGGGCTTTCCGGTGAATCGGCCTCCGTGCTTTGGGTAGGACCGCATCTCCCGGCGCCAGAAGTCGGGGGTGTCGGTAGTGTAGGAGTAGGTGTCATCAATCGCAGCTAGGGTATTGCCCCCATTCTTACCCACGATAAAGGCACAACCTCCGGCAGCAGCGGTGTATTCTAGGGCATCCCCCGGTGCGCTTTGGGCGGTGTCTGCCCCAATCGCCATGCCGTATTTTATCATGCCAGCCTCGACAGCCCCCATGCAGGTTTGGATGCCCACGGTGCCAGCCTTGCAGGCGAATTCGTAGTCGGCGGCGGTGAGGTCTGGAGTGGCCTCGATGGCCTCCGCTACGATAGTTGCGGTGGGTTTGACCGCATATGGGTGGGATTCCGAACCGACGTAAATCGCTTCGATGTCATGCGGGTCGATGCCGGTCTGTTTTAAAGCGTTGCGTGCTGCCTCGACCGCGATGGTGGCGGTGTCCTCATCGGGTGCCGGGACTGATTTTTCCTCGATCAAAAGTCCACGCTTGATGCTCTCGGGGTCGTCTCCCCAGACTTTGGCTATTTCCTCGACTCGAATGCGGTACCTAGGGATGTAAACGCCGTAGCCAACTACACCAACGTCCATCAGTGAGTCACCTTTTTTATTTCGAACACCAATTTTTGTGTCTATGCTTAAGTGAGAGCAATAAAAGCCTTTCGATTGTCGAAAAAAACATCGGCGATTGTCGTTGGGGTTAGCGGGCACACTTTCGGAGCCTCTCGAGCAGGTCGCCCACGGACGGCAGCCTCGAGATCACGAGAGGAACGCGCAGAAGCTCGGCTATTTTTACCCCCAGCACGTCGACGCGTTTGAGCTCGCCGTGCAAGATCACCATCCCGGGGGTTATCCCAATCACCTTCACCGCCACCATGGGGGAACGCCCCGTCGTCACTCCGGTGAAAACCAGCGCCCGCTCGGTGGTCAGCCCATAGAGGCGTCTGAAATCGTCGACGGAGAGCCCCAGCACCGCCTTGTAGCTGTCGATGATAGTGTAGCCGAAGAGCTTCTGGTTGAGCAGGTCCTTATTGGCGGCGACACCACCATCGACCGCCTTGCAGATAGTCTTCCCATCGGTAGGCTCGCCAAACTCCCGAATTTCAAGCACGACATCGAGCGGCAACTGGGTGCCAAACACTTGGGCGAAGGTCTTGGACACCTCCCCGCCCTGCTGCTCATCGACCTTAAGGAAGGCGTTGACCACACGCTTGATGGTTGTGGCCCCAGGTGATTTCCTCCGCCCGGCCTCGTAATCGCTGATTACCGAGGGGGAGACGCGCATCACCTTGGCGAGCAAGGTCTGGCTCATTCTGAATCTCTCCCGCCAGCGCTTGAAGGCCCCCCCGGGGGCATCGGAAATGGTTATGTCGCCGGCGATCCATCGCGCGATTCTTTCCCTCACTTCAGCCATGGTGCACCATTACTAATCTGGGTGTCAGGGATAAAAATATCGAGAACGCTCAGCTTTTAGTTCGTAGTTTTCCAGCCAGTTTGAACAGATCAGCCTTGGTGACGATGCCGGCCACTTTTCCATGTTCCATAACGAGGACTGCGGGTTCGTGTTCGAGTATAGGGTAGATGACGTCGACATCAACATCTTTGCCCACCGTTGGCAACGGGCCCTCCATCATCTCGCTGATGTTGTACCTGAGCAGCTTATGCATGTTTTCACCCGCGGCGATTTTGTGTACGATCGTCGCCTCAGATATTGATCCCACTTGAGCTTCACCCTCGAGCACGGGCAGCTGCGAGATATCGTAGGATTTCATGAGACGGATCGCCTTTTCTATCCGATCATCGGACTTGACGGCCACTATTGGCAAGGCCATTATCTGCTCGACTGGCACACGTTTTTCTTCGGTTGTTGCCCGCTCGAGTGCCTTGGAGATCCTCTCGATAGTGGAGATCCGGGGGTCTGCGGTGCCAGCTTCAATCTTTGCGATGTATGCTTGAGTAACGCCCGCCAGCTCCGCGAGCTGCATTTGGGTAAGCCCCAGCCTCGTGCGCATCACCTTTACTTCAGATGGTTTCAAAATTCGCATCGAAATCGCCAATTCCTGCTAGTTATATTTTGGACAAAAGCTATAAATAACTCGCTCGCAGACCGAAAATCCACGGGGCGTAAACTTGGCGCGAAACATAGTCGTCGAAGAGTTCAAGCAGGAACCTCTCGAGAAGCAGAAGCTGGAGGTGGTTGAGCGAAAGGGCCTCGGTCACCCCGACTCTATATGTGATGCGATTTTTGATCAAGTTTCAGTCGAGTTAAGTAAGGAGTATTTGAAAAAGTTCGGCGCGATTATGCATCACAATGCCGACAAGTCGCTACTCGTTGCTGGAGAGGTCGAAACGAGATTTGGTGGTGGCGAGGTGAAGCAACCGATGCTTTTGATATTTGGAGACCGAGCGACCAAGGAGGTTGAGGGGACTATAATACCAGTAGAGGATATCGCGGTTCACGCGGCGAAGAATTGGATAAAAGAAAATTTAAGGTTTGTCGACCCGGAAAAGCACATGCGCTACCAAGTAGAACTCAGACCAGGCTCTGCGGCGCTCACTGATATCTTCAAGCGGAAGGGCAGGATGTTTAGCGCTAACGATACCTCAGCTGCGGTCGGCTACGCACCCATGACTTGGACCGAACAGCTGGTACTAAAGGCTGAGCGCTACCTCAACTCAAAGGAGTTCAAGAAGGAGTTCCCGGAGTCGGGTGAGGACGTAAAGATAATGGGGTTTCGAAAGAACGACGAGCTCTGTCTAACCGTGGGGATGGCTTTCGTTGACCGATTCGTGGAGAGCGAGGATGATTACTTCAGGAAGAAGGGGGAAATCCTAGAGCGGCTGCGCACCTTCGTGGAGGGGAATTCTGATATCAAAAAATTCACGCTCGATCTCAACACCCTTGACGTGCGTGGGCGGGGCGTCGGAGGGGTTTACCTCACCGTGCTTGGGACGAGCACTGATGGGGCGGACTCAGGTCAAGTTGGAAGGGGCAATCGTCCTAACGGCGTGATCCCACTCAACCGCCATGTGGGCTCGGAGGCAGCGGCGGGCAAGAATCCCGTTAGCCATGTGGGTAAGATTTACAACCTGCTCACGCACCGGATCGCGAATAAAATATACGGCCAAGTTACGGGATTGGATGAAGTTTACGTTTGGTTGGTTAGTCAGATAGGGAAACCCATCGATGAGCCCGCGATCGCCGCCGCCCGGGTCATCACGAAGCCGGGCACCACGATTGAGAACGTCCGAGGGGAGATAGCGGAAGTAGTGGATGCGGAACTCGAGCGCATCGACAAATTCTGCATGGAGCTCGCCGAAGGAAAAATCCCGGTCTGTTGAGTCTTCAGATTTTAAACGGAAGGTCTTTGTAAGAATTATTCAAAGTTGTAATGGTCGATACCATCTTCCAAATCTTGTACCGCGATGGCATGGGTCGAGTGGGTAAACTTAGCACCCCCCACGGCGATGTGACAACCCCGACCCTCATGCCTGTCATCGATCCATCGGACGTAATTCTATCACCCAACCAGATGCGGCGCGAGTTCGGCGTTGAACTGGTGATGACCAACGCCTACCTGATGCTTCGTCACTTCGGCGAGGAAGCCGCGAAGCAAGGGGTTCACGGTGCGCTCAGCTATGATGGCCCAATCATGACCGACTCGGGCGGCTACCAAATCCTGCGCTATGGGGACGTCGAAGTTTCACCTGAAGAAATCGTGCGCTACCAAGATGCGATTGCCCCAGATATCGCGACTATCCTCGATATCCCGACTGGTGTTCAAGCGACCAAGGAACGTGCAGCCGAGACGGTGCAGATAACACTTGAGCGAGCCAAACAAGCAGTCGAACTCAGGTCCAATCCTAAGCTGATGTGGTGCGGTCCAGTGCAGGGAGGCCTCTTCAGCGAGTTGGTCGCTCAGAGCGCACGCGAGATTGGGAAGCTCGACTATCAACTGCACGCGATTGGAAGCCCCGTCGAGTTGCTGGAGGGATATCGCTACGCGAAACTCGTCGATCTCGTCATGACTGCGAAGAAATACCTGCCACTCGATCGCCCCACACATCTTTTCGGCGCTGGACACCCCATGATGTTCGCCCTCGCCGTGGCGATGGGCTGCGACCTCTTCGACTCCGCTGCATACGTGCTCTATGCACGTGACGGACGTTACATGACTTCAGAGGGGACCTTTCACCTCGAGGAGTTATCTTACCTACCATGTGAGTGCCCTATTTGTGCGGAGCATTCACCCGATGAGCTCAGGCGTGTTCCGCAGGACGAACGGGTCAAACTCTTAGCTAGGCACAATCTTCATGTTACCTTTGGCGAACTGCGGCGCATTCGCCAAGCAATCGTGGAGGGGAGTCTGGGAGAGCACGTTGAGCTGCGATGTCGTGCCCATCCGCGGCTGCTCGAGGGGCTTCGGAGGTTGGCAAGGTATCGGGATTTCCTCGAGAGGTTTGATCCCGTGACCAAGCCCTCGGCATTCTGCTACCTCGGTGAGGAGTCGGTGAATCGCCCAGAGGTCGTGCGTTCCTGGAGTAGACTTAATGGGCGATATGAACCGCCCCAGCTGCCCATCCTAGCGCTTTTGCCCGCTTTTGGGAAAGAGCGGCCGAAGCTCGAAGAACCTGAGCGAACCCACCTCGTGAGGCTCATACCTCCATTTGGCGCCGTCCCCGAGGAGCTCGAGGAGATATACCCGCTCGGGCAGTTTCAGGTGTCCCGCGAGCTTGACACGATGCAGATAAAATCGGTGGCCGAGAGCCTTTCTCGCTTCCTCGAGCGGTATGGTGGGCACTACGAGCGAGTTCTACTGTTCAACGACGAGCGGCGATGGGGTAAATCACTCGTTGAAGCGTGCAAAGATGTAGGGAAAAAACTAGAAGTAATTCAGCTTTGATACACAAAAATTTTTCCGCAAAAATTAAATAACCAAAGCGCACCAACTAATTACAAGGCTGGCTGGGTGGTGAAGCGTGGATAGCGTCGACATGAAACTTTTAAAGATGCTGAGCGATGACGCGCATGTTTCACTGCGCAAGATGGGGCGCGAGGTCGGCCTCAGCACTTCTGGGGTGAGGCGACGGGTCAAGCAGCTTGAGCGCTTCGGTCTGATCAAACAATATTCAGCGCTAATAGACCCTCAAAAATTTGGCTATGGGGTGATGGCGTTCGTCAGCATCGATGTCGATAGCAGGAGCATGCACGAGCTCGTCCGCTCGCTGTCACGCTGCCACCAGGTGTGCGAGCTTCATCACACGACGGGGGGCCATGGATTGATGTTGAAGGTACGTGCCCGCGACGTGGAAAGCTTGAAAAAGTTCGTTGACGATCGCATCCAGTCATTCGACTCGGTGAAGAGCGTCCGAACTATCGTGGCAATGGAAACCATCAAGGAGCGTCTTTTGAACCTCTAGGTGCTGAAATGCAGGAAGCTGAGGCAAAACTCGTTCGAGATTCATTCTCATCGGTCATGCCATACCTTGCTTATCCACAAGAGTTCCGAAGCCTAA
>JAUWBP010000030.1 GCA_030601665.1 Hadesarchaea archaeon
TATAAATCGCATTCAGAAAAAAAGAGACAAAGACTAAATAACTTGAAAATTAAATTAAAATTTCTAAAAAGTATGATAGAATGGGATATTTCTCAAAATTTTAATTTGCATAACTATACAACCAATGTTTCTCTAGGAGCAAGTGAAGTTGGTAAAGAGCTTTCTGAAAAATTGAATGGATATTTTAAGAGGGTTAAAGAATGCTCAGATTTGAAACGTGCTTGTACAGAAATCATGAAACTGAAAATATGGGAAGCTATAGAAATCTATTTACCTAAATCAGCAGAATCTCGTGAGCATAGAACTCGCTTAAGAGAATTGCTTGTGAATTTTTCTGCTCAAATTATCAAAGGAGAAAAAATAGATAAAAATTGGTTAGAAACAACTGACCCATCCGCGTACAAGGAAATTACCAAAATTCTTGATGAATCAGAAGACATCAATGTATTCTTTAAAAAATTGAATCGGATGATGCAGACTAATGCCTTATTACACACATTGAAAGCCAAACATGAAGAACTAATAAATTATGCTCAGGAACTAAAAGGTAATACAGAAAGAATAGAAAAATCAAAGCGCTTATATTAATAAGTTCAGGTGAGGGGATAAATGGAGGAAGAAGAGTGAAAGTGAAAAAGACTTATGTGTCTATCATACTCGTGTTAGTATGCGCTCTTTTGATTTTGAGAGTTGAACCCTTGATATTTTCGGAGGTTACGGGGACACCCCTTTGGTATTTGCAACCTCAGCTAGTGCCTCTTTCAATAGTAACAACAACGAAGGACATGAGAGTCGAGGTTACGCCCAGCACTCCTACAATGTTGGGGGAAATTGTAAGAGTCACCGTTTTTGATTCCGATACAGGAGCACCTGTTGGAGAAGCCACTGTGGAAGTAAAAAAAGACGGGGCATTTATTCTTAGCAAAACTACTGGAGATAATGGAACTGCAGAGTTTGAGTATCCAGGTGAGGCTACTGTAATAACAGTCAAAAAAGAAGGGTATAACAAAGATGTGCAAGTCATTCCCAAAATCCCAGATGAATGGGTTAGGACGCTTACTTATCAGAGGATTACGTGGGGAATAACGCTTTTGTGCACATTGGGTCCTGTAGCACTACTCTACTACAAATCTCGACAAAAGAAACGAAAAAAAAGATGAATGGGTGCCTCCTTGCGTTAGGAGAGCACCTTGAGATTGGCTTTATCGTATATTTCTTTCAGTCTCTCTTTACTCAGGTCCAAGTAGTGCCTGCTCAAGACGGAGCGTGGTAATCTCCCTTGATAGCAGTTGATGTAGGTCTCTGAAACACCTAACTTTGCCATTTCTGATGCAAAGAACCGTCTAAGGTCAGTGGGTTTAATTTTAACATTTGACCTCTTGCTTGCTTTATTGAAGATTCTGTTGACTTCAAAGCCTGAGATTGGGAATAACCTAGTTTCGGGGTCTTGACCATCGAACCCTCCAAGATATTCACTCAGGACTTCATCACATTCGGAGTTCCAGAAGCTAACAAATCGCCCTTTAGTCCTACTGGTCTCATCAGCAGGTTTTATCATTCTGTTGGCTCTATCCAAGTCCTTAATCCTTGACTTTCTTACTTCATCTCTTCTCAATCCCGACGTAGCATAAAGCAATGCTAAACATCTGCTCATTGGATTGTCCAGAGCTTGGAAGAACCTCTTGAATTGCTCTTTGGTTGGCACTTCTCTATATTCATAGCCAATGTGTGGAAATGAGAAGCTTTTAATCAATTCCCCTTTTCCAAGATAGTCCCTAACGAATATCCGAAGTGCCTTGAGGACATTGGAATACCGATACTTGGAATGGTTGGAATACTTAGAAAGGAAGTCCCTAATTGCTTCTTTGTCCAAGTCTTGCCCATCTAGACCCTTGATGAAATTGGCTATTATGTAGGTGTATTGGTTAACTGTGCTTTCCATCAACTGCTTGTCTATTAAGCAGAATTTCTTAAAGTCAGACAAGCGTAACGTGTTTATTGATAGCGATAAAGATAGTGGGAGTGTAGGAAGATGGCTAAATCGTTTAAACCCAGAAGCGTGCGGGAGCTCCTGACCGAGATGAAGGATGTTTCAGACCTTATGATAGATCTCGCGTACGCAGCGGTGCTCTTCGAGAGCGATGAGCTTGCGGACCGTGTGCATGAACTCGAAACGCGGATGGATGGGCTCATGTATCACATTCGAACGATCGCCGCGGTGGTGACGCGAAACGTTCACGAAGCACGAAAAATAACTGGCATCCTGCAGGTTGCGGGTGCGGCGGAGGCGATCTCGAACGCTACGGGCGATATCGCCGACTTGGTTCGGAGAGGAATAGACATTCATCCCGTGGTACGCGATGCCCTCCGAATGGCCGATGAAAAAATCGCTTGGGTTGAGGTAAGCAAGTATTCTATACTCGTCGGCAAAAGATTTTACGACCTCAAGTTGCCCTCGGACATAGGCGTCTGGACCTTCGCCATAAAACGTGGAAAATCTTGGATAGTTCCTCCTCTCAGGAATACCGAGGCGCGCGCTGGTGATTCGCTCATCGTGAAGGGGCCCCCGGATAGCATCGCAATCCTATGTAAGATGGCCGGAGCGCGCAAGGAAGCTTGGGTGTCGAGGGAGGGGTTGGCCCCCATCCGAAATGCGCTTGCGGAGATGCGCGACTTGAGCAGCGTGATGGTCGACATGGCCTACTCCGCGATCCTGCTCGGGTCCCGCGAGATAGCCGAAGAGGTTAGGAAGATCGATGAGAAGTTTGACAAGCTCACTTACAAGCTCTCGCTCGCCACGCTAAAGGCTGCAAAAGAGGAGCGGAACATCGCAGGGCTCAACGGCTTGCTGCAGATAATCCGGTCCATGGAACGGATTTCCGATGCCGCCGACTCAATCGCCGACATCGTGCTCCGCAGGATGGAGCTACACCCCGTGTTCGCCCGAGCCCTAGCCGAAGCCGATGAGCAAATAGGGAGGGCGGATGTCTCAAAGCGATCAGATTTTGTGGACAAATCCCTGAAGGAACTCAACCTATGGACGACCATGGGGGTATACGTGCTGATGATAAAGCGGGGCGAGCGCTACATGTTCGATCCGAGCAGGCGCGTCCGAATTCGTGTCAATGATTCGCTGATCGTACGGGGGTCTAGGCGCGGTGTCCAAAAGGTGAAGAAAGCAGCCGCGGGGGGAAAGAGATGAAGATCGTGTGGTGCAAGGACCTCGAAGATGTGGTGAATGTCGCGCGCACTCAGGGGTGGCTGTTTTACTACAACTTTCAGGGAAAACATTACTACTACGTTTACGCCGGGATCGAGGCCGAGCTCCTCTGCATCATGGTCGAGACGAAGGACCCCATGAAGGCCAAATACGCGTCAATCAATGACGATGGCAACCTCGTGACCTCGGAGACGCCGATCATGCCCACATGTGCAAAAGTTGTGAGGGTGGCCAAGGATGAGGGGTTCGAAGGGCTCCTTAAGTAGGGCCTATCTCTCTAGGGCTAAGAGAGCTACCTGCTCGAGCACGAGTTTTTGAATCGGTGCAATTTTCAGTCCATCCTTTGATATCGAGAAGACTTTGCACAGCTTTGAAACCTTCTCGCGCGTCAGCTCGAGCACGCTATCATCTCGCTCGATGCCCAGCTCGTGACAAATGCTGACCAACGCCCGTCTCACTTGCGCGCGCGAGCCCCCCAAAGCTAGAATTGCCAAGCCTTTGCTACCTTTGTGCACGCCGACCTTCTCAAACGCGCGCGCGATCTGTCGCTCTGCAGCTACCCAACAGACGAGTTCGATATTCAACGAGCTAGCGAAGTTCCTTTTCGCAGCATGAGCAGCAAGGGCAAGGTGGGCTGCGTGCACCAAGTGCTCTTTGCCAGCTATGCTCGAAGCGTCGAAAGCTTGGCTGGTGGTCCGATTTTCCCTGTCTGCCTTTGCAAGTTTTCCCAATAATTCGTCGACATCAGCCACGTTAGCTCTCCCCCCAACCACACCCACGACGCGCTTACCGAACGCACCTTTTAACTCAAACATGCCTAACACCAACAGCAAGTTCTTTAGGTATTTGCACCAAATATTAATTGGTAGAATGCATTCAACAGCATATAAATTAAAAATTGAGGACTTGGTACGGGGCCGGTATGTCCGCTCACCAGAGGGCACCGAGCCCAGCTACTTGCTTACCCCCTGGGACCAGCACATCCCTCGCGCGCGGGTGCTGGGAACAATCGTGGATAAATTTGTAAGGGATGACCAAGGTTATGCTACGCTCCGCCTCGATGATGGGAGTGAAACTATAAGCCTTCGAGCTTGGCGGGAGGGCGTGCCCGAGCTTGCGAGGTTCGAGATGGGGAACCTCATCGATGTGGTGGGACGCGTACGGGAGTTCGAGGGGGAAGTCTACCTCGTTCCCGAACTCATCCTTCGTGTTGAAGATCCTAACTGGGAACTCGTGCGAGAGCTCGAGATCCTACGCGCACGGAGGCAGGCCCTAGCGGAGGGAGTACGACCGCAACCGAAGCAGGAAGCAAAGCTTGGGCCACGGCAGCTGCAGGTAGAGCTTCCCCCGGGGACTCCGGAGACGGGGCCAACCGTTGAAACCATAGAAGAGGTGGAGGCACCCCCGTTGCCCGAAGTGCCCGATGAAACTAAAAAGCGCGTAATCCTCGCGATCGAGAAGCTCGACAGTGGGGAGGGGGTGGCACCCACGGACATGGCGGTGGAACTTGACCTTCATCAAACCGAAGTTGAGGATGCCCTCCGCGTGCTAATAGTGGATGGCGAAATATTCGAGCCCCGCGCAGGCAGGTTCAGGCGATTGGGATGAGCGAAGACTATGGAAAAATGCTCGACAGCGTCCTCAAACAGATTCCAAAAGCGGTTTTCGAGAGCTCCCGCTTTCAGATTCCCGAGGCAGAGGTGTCGACCATTGGAAACCGCACGATTCTTCGGAACTTCCGGAGCATCGCGAGCGCCCTCAACCGCGCGCCAGAACACCTCATAAAATATCTCCTCCGAGAACTGGGAGCGGCCGGCAACCTCGAGGGAACCCAAGCCGTCTTCCAAGGGAAATTTTTCAAGAATACCGTGGACGATCGCGTCCAGCGCTACGCTGAGGAGTTCGTGCTCTGTCGGGAGTGCGGGAAGCCCGACACGCGGCTCGAGCGGCACGAGCGTGTCTACGTGCTCCGGTGCGAAGCGTGTGGCGCTAGGGCATCGATGAGGAGTGTTTAACTTTGCCCTTCCTCCGTGTAATCCGAACACAGAGCGAGGTGCTCGTCATCGTCTGCGACTCAGAGCTCCTCGGGAAGAAATTTAAGCAGGGGGAGCTTAGGCTCGAGGTCGATGAATCATTTTATCGAGGCACCGAGGCAAGCGTCAAGGAGTGTATAGCCGCGCTGCGCGAGGCCACTATAGCAAACCTCGTGGGTTCGATCGTGAGGCACGCGATCAAGGTTGGCATCATAGAGCGTGCAAACGTCCTCAGGATCCAAAATGTGCCGCATGCGCAGCTCGTCAGGTTTTGAGCTTAGGGACAGCGGCTTTGTCGGCGAAACCCATTTCCCAACGGCTCTTTCGATAACCCAGACTTTTCCGGTTCGAAACGAAAAAAAGCGCGGTGCCATCAATAGACTATGACGCTCTGCACGCTCGGGAGCTTCCTCAACGCCTCGATGACCTTCCCCCGAACGGGCTTGTCGGTGATCAAGGTGAGCTTTGGCTGCACGATGAAGTGGGGGTCGTCCGCAACCGCCTGACGAATGCTTATCCCGAAGCGCGAGATAGCGCCCGTCACCTCGCTTATGATACCGTGTTTGGCCGCATCCTTTGGCAGAATCTCGATCACTCCCAGCCCGAGCTGCTGCGCCACGCCCTTCAAGTATGCTATGGACTCTAGGTTTTCAAATATCCTGCGCAGCTCCTCATTTTTCAAAATTGTCTGGGTGGTGGCTTCGACCGCACGCCGATCAACGCCTGCCTCCTGCGCTATCTGGACGGCGGGAATCCGGATATCGCCGCACGCTACTCCCCCATCCTCCCGCACGCGGAGTCCGTACTTGAACAGCACCCGCGCAACGCTTAGCTGGGCTGGAAAATCCGCGAACGCCCTCTGAACCTTTACCCACACCTCGGCACCACCCACGCGCTCACGTTCCGCCCCGGCCATGTGCGCGATCACTAATCGTATCATGCTCTCGATGAACGCCGGGTCCAATCCCACGCTCTTCGCCTTCTTTCGAGCGCGGCTAACGACCACCCGTTCCCTGGCCTCGTCCAGGATCCCCAGCTTGAGCTTCCGTTTAAGCTTCACTAGGTCATCGGCGAACTTCAGCCGCTGCCCGAGCAAAGCCACAACTTGCTCATCAATTTTGTCTATCTCCCGTCTGAACACCTGTAGCCTTTTCTCACTCATTGGTTCCCCTCGATTCGGGCGCCCTTGATGGCTGGCTTGGTGGCGATTATTACCCCGGGCCTCCCTCGCCAAGCCTTCTTTATATCCTTGACCCTACCGGACTTAGCTATTGCTACCACCGCTGGGCCCGTGCCCGTAAGGCCAGCCGCTAGTGCACCCGCGGCCAATGCATCTAGCGCTATTGTTGGATCGTAGCCGAGTGCGCCCGAGTAAAGTAGCCCATTTAGCGTCAGGGCACCGAAGACATTCCCACGTGCGGCCTGATCGTGCACGACTTCGACGCCCCTCCGAAGTGGTTTGATTTTGGCCATGTTTATCCGCGAGGTGTGGAATTTCATCGGGGGCGTGTAAATGAGCACCGCGAGCTTGGGGTCTAATTTGAACCGCCGAAGCACGCGCCGTTTGGTGTTATCTGTCACCACACCGCTGCCGAAAAATGAAGCCGCTGCATCGTCGAAAGCACCGGTGACGGTGACGTCAGCTTCGAATGCGGCATCGATGCCTAAATTCAGCGCAAGTTTTGGCTTTGGTTTCTTACCCAACGCCGCGAAGGTAGCGAGTACTGCAGCGTTCGCGGCGGCAGAGCTGCTCGACAGACCCACGGCAATCGGGACCATGGATCTCGTCTGCACCCGTGCGCCGTAGGTTTGCTCAAGCCCGAAATGCTCGAGGACCTTTCGCGCGCATATCTCAATCAACCGAGCGCTTTCGGATGGATCATCGGCCACCCGCCCGACGATTTCCCCGGGCCTTTTGGTTAACTCGGAATTCGCTCGAACCCGAAGCTCGACCCCGAAAGCTGCGCCCTTGCCTGTGGCTATCGCGTTGACGACGGTGGCAGAGCCACACGCCGATGCAACCCCACGGTGCTCTACCAACTTCACACCCCTGTGAAACTCACTTGAAGCGGCTCGGATTAACTTTTCCCGCGCGCAGCATATGATCTGCAAGCACCAGCGCCAGCATCGCCTCGATCACGGGCACGATGCGCGGGCAAATGTTCGGGTCAAATCGCCCTTTGAGCTTGAGTTCGACTTCCTTCATTCGAGCGATGTCGACGGTTCGCTGCAGCTTGGTTATCGAGGGGGTAGGCTTGACTGCTATCCGAGCGACTATCGGCATGCCAGTCGATATGCCACCCAAAATTCCCCCGGCGTTATTTGTCCCGGTCACAATTTTTCCCTTTCGCAGCACGATTGGATCATTTGCATCCGATCCCATCATTTTTGCCACCCTGCAGCCGGCTCCTATTTGGACTGCCTTGACCGAACCCACCGACATCAGAGCACGCGCAATCTCAGCATCGAGCTTGTCAAACACAGGCTCTCCCAGACCAGCCGGGACATTGAGCGCTCGGACCTCGACCATTCCGCCTGTGCTGTCGCCCTCCGCACTCGCCCGCAGCACGGCCTTCTTCATCCGCTCCGCCGCCTTGGGGTCGGCACACCGCATTGGGTTCCGTTCGACATTTTTGCGGATTTCCTCGGGCTTCACTTCTCGCCCGACGACCACGCCTGCGGCCTCGACGGTGCAGCCCAAAATTTCGATGCCATGAGCCGCCAACAACTTCTTCGCGATGGCTCCAGCTGCTACCCGCCCTACCGTCTCCCGTGCTGCCGCTCGCCCTCCCCCGCGGTGGTCGATGCGGCCAAACTTGAGCCAGTAAGTGAGATCTGCATGTCCGGGCCTAGGCTTAGTTTTGATCGCCTCGTATGGTCTCGAATCAACATCAACGTTGCGGACGAGCATAGAGATTGGCGTGCCGAGGGTCTTGCCTTGGAAAACTCCTGAGAGGATCTCGACTCGGTCACGTTCCCTGCGCGGTGTTGTAAGGATCGACTGCCCGGGACGCCGCCTGTCGAGCTCGCGCTGTACATCGGCCTCGCTCAGCGGCATGCCCGCGGGGACCCCATCGACGATCACGCCGACCGCCGAGCCGTGGCTCTCGCCCCAAGTCGTGACCCTGAAGATTTTCCCGAAGGTGTTTCCGCTCATCCCAGCACCGCTTTGAAAATTCGCTGCCAGTTCTATAAATCCTTCCGCTGGGCGATGCACGTTAGTCATTTAACGAGTTCAATCTTAGCCCCGAGTTTCCGCATGTCCTCGACAAAACCAGGATAAGAAACTGGTATGCTTTCAGCACCCTCAACGACCGTCTCCCCACGCGCGACCAAGCCAGCGACCGCGAGGGCCAGGGCCATTCGGTGGTCGCCGTAGGAGTACAGGCTCGTGCCCTTGAGTCGCTCCACTCCCTTGATGCGGAGCTCACCCGGCAGCTCCTCCACCTTTGCACCCAACTTATTCAACTCAACCCTGAGAACGCGAAGACGGTCCGTCTCTTTGTAGCGAAGGTGGGGGATATTAGTGAGCCTGGTTCTGCCATCTGCTAGCGAGCCGAGCACAGCCAACGCGGGCACCAGATCCGGGTTATCGCCGCAGTCGGCTTCGATGCCCGAGAGCTGCTCAGCACCCGAAACTTCAACTACCTTACCTTTTACCTTCACATCAGCCCCGAACTCCCGAAGCAGGGCAACGATCCGCTTGTCACCCTGCACGCTGCGAACATCGAGATTATTCACGCGCACGACATCTCCCGCCAGCGCTGCTGCCACGAGCAGGAATGCTGCAGATGAGAAATCACCTGGGATCTCAAGATCCATTGCCCTGAAAACTTGCCCGCCGGGGATTTTAAACTCCGTGAGGTCACGGCTGCGCTTGATCCTCGCCCCCGCCATATCAAGCAGCTCTAGGGTGATCTCGACATAGGGCTTGGAGCGGAGCTCCTCTGTCACGCGAAGCTCGACATCCCCCCGAGCGTACGGGCACGCGAGCAACAGCGCCGAGATGAACTGGGAACTTGTCGCGCCCGTTATCTCGACTTCTCCCCCATCCAGCCCGCCCCCGACGACCACGGGC
>JAUWBP010000003.1 GCA_030601665.1 Hadesarchaea archaeon
ATCCCATAGGTTCTCGCCAGTGACCGCATCCAGCGAGTGAAGGTACCCGTCGTTCGACCCTATGTAGACGCGCCCCCCGACAACCGCAGGCGAAGAGTTTTCAAACATTCCCGGCTCTCCAATTTGGTATTGCCATACCCCCACCCCATCGCTCGTACGCAGCGCATACACACGGACTCCCCAGCCGCCAACGAAAACCATGTTATCAGCAACCGCAGGTGAGGCAGTGATCCGATTACCAAGATTATTTTCCCATATAAGCAGCCTAGTTTCCGTGTTGATGGCGTAGACATAGCCATCGGTTGATGTCACGTAGACGACGTTGCCTACGACGGCTGGTGAAGAGTATACTGCATCGCGCGTCTGGTAGCTCCACAGGTTTTGACCCGTTGCCGCGTTCAAGCAGTATATGAAATTGTCACTTGTGCCGATGTACACGCGACCACCTGCGAAAGTGGGTGATGCCACTTCACCCCCAGCTTTGAAGCTCCAGACCACTCTGCCGTTGACCACGTTGATCGCACGAAGATATCCGTCTTCGGACCCGACGAAAACTTTGTCGCCCACGACCACCGGTGATGAAACAGCCCCCCCAACGTTGAGTGTCCATGCGACCTGATCGCTTTCGGGAGCTGGAGAAACCGTGTAGCCAGTGCGCTGGGCGTCGTGACTGAAAGTGGGCCACTCCTGAGCTGAAGCACCACCTGCAATCAAGCATAGGAGGATGAGGCCGGCAATTATTTTCATGAGTCCCCAAGTTCCTTGGTTGTGGATTTAAATAGGGATGCCTAGCACAAATTTTAAATGTCGATAGCATGGATTGGGGTCGCTATAAGAAGGTCGCGGAAAATGTGACCGAGCTCATCGGCCTTACGCCGCTCATCAAGCTCCGCAAGCTCACCGAGCTCGCCGGCATGTCAGAGCTTGAGCTCTTCGGGAAGGCGGAGTTTATGAACCCCTCGGGGAGCCTGAAAGATCGGATCTTGCTAAAAATAATCAAAGACGCAATGGAAAAAGGAGAACTCCGCCCAGGGATGACGCTGGTTGAGAGCACTACTGGCAATACTGGCATCTCGACGGCGATGCTCGGGGCTCACCTCGGCTTCCACGTATTGATCCTAATGCCTGAGGGGATGAGCGAGGAACGGGTGAAGGCAATCCGCGCGTTCGGGGCGAAGATAGTGACCCTTCCCGGGGCCGAGTCGGACGTCGATCTGGCAGTGAAGCGGGCAAAGGAGCTTGTATCGCTCGACCCGAAGCAGCATTTCTTGGTAAACCAGTTCAACAACGAGGTGAACGTTCAGGCCCACTACGAGACGACGGGACCAGAGATTTGGGCGCAGGCCGAGGGTAAGCTTGACGCGCTCGTCGCTGCGGTGGGCACGGGCGGCACATTAACTGGGGTTGGACGTTACTTGAAGGAGCAAAATCCAAGCATCAAAATCTACGCAGTCGAGCCCGCCGAATGCCCGGTGGTTTCCAAACAGCGTTGGGGGACGCACCAAATAGAAGGAGTTGGAGATGGGTTTATCCCCTCGATCTTTGACCTCTCGTTGCCTGATGGCGTAATCTTGGTTTCCACTGAAAGAGCCATCTGGATGACGCAGCGCATCGCTCATGACGAGGGGCTTTTCCTCGGAATCTCGAGTGGGGCGAACGTAGAAGCGTGCTTGAAATTGCACAAACGCCATCCCGAGCTTAAGCGCGTAGCAACGATGCTCAACGATCACGGATTCCGCTACTTCTCGACGCTTCTCTTCGGGGAGATGAAAGAGGTTAGCATCCCGGAGCGCCCGCACGTGATTGAACTCACACACCGACAACGTGAATTGTTGTCCAAGCTCGAAGTGATCGAGTAGTTCAAGCTTTGGATTTGGCTATTATTCCCCTCGCCGCAAGCAGACCTGTTGCGGCAGCAGCAACGATACCCCGTGAGAGACCTGCTCCATCTCCGGCGACGAATAGATTCGGCACATTTGTCTCCATGTTTTCATCGACGTGGATTTGCATTGCGTACAGTTTAACTTCGGGCGCATAAAGTAGCGTTGAGTCCTCAGCAACGCCCGGGGAAACTTTGTCCAAGCACTCGAGCCCCTCGATGATATCCGTCACGATCCTGCCAGGCATAGCCATCGAGATGTCTCCGGGAGTGACACTCCGAAGGGTCGGCTTCACGTGCCCTCGCCCGACTCGCTCCCACGTCGACCGCCTCCCCCCACGCAGATCGCCAAGGCGTTGGAGCAGCGGGCGTCCGCCGCCTATCGTGGTCGCGAGGTATGCTAACGATTGCCCATAAGCCGTGGTGTTGGTGACTGGGAGTGTGAGCCCTATGTGAACAAGAAGCGCGAAATTTGTGTTTTGTGATTTTTTCGCGCGAAGGGACTGTCCATTCACGCCGACGTGATCGTCGTAGCGCTCCTCCATGACCCAACCCATCGCATTTGTGCAGAATGTGCGAACAAAATCGTCGAAAGTTTTTGTGCGAATGTGAAATTTCGGGTCGCGATTCACCTTGACCACAGGCTCGTAAACGACCGCCGGCACTTCCACGCGCACGCCGACATCGATGGGGCCGTGAGTGAGATTTACTCCCAAGTTTCGTGCTTGTTCAGCGAACCAATCTGCACCCACCCGTCCGGTCGCCGCGAGGATGCACTTGGTGTGAATCCGCTTCCCCTTAACGGTGACCTCGCCCTTTCCGATCTGCTCGACTTTTGAGTTGAGCATGAACTTTACCCCTTGTTTTTCAAGTTTGTTCCTGATCGAGTTGATGATATCGGGAAGGTACTCGCTGCCTATGTGACGCTGGAGGATTGGGATAAATCGAACGCCAGCTGCAGCTGCACGCCTCGTGAGCGCCTCTACCTCCTCTGACTCCTCACCGTGAATCTCCTTGGGTGCACCGTGCTCGACAAAAATGTCATCCACTTCTTTGACGAGTTTTTCGGCTTTCGAGACGCTTTTAGTCAGCTCGCTGAGGTCACCGCCTATATCGTAGCGGAGGTTTAGAATGCCGCTCGACATGCCCCCCGCGCCCCCCAAACCGCACATGATGTGACAGGGCTTGCACCCTATGCACTTTCCATCCTCGAAGGCCGGGCAGGTGCGCTTCTCTATTTCCCGCCCCCAATCGAGAACGGTCACAGAGAGCTTCGAATTTTTTGATAGCTCGTGTGCTGCGAATAATCCAGCAGGCCCAGCCCCAATAATGAGCACATCCGTCGTGTAATCCCTCGAAGCCTAACGTTACACCCATATAAAAGCTTTTAGAGGAGGCATCGTTTTACTTTCTCAAATCATGTACCTTACCCAAAAAAGTGCCATCCAACAAGTAGGCCTCGGCTTCATCTAATTTTACGACACCGGACTTGAACATCGGTCCAATCAATTTTTTAGGTATCCCTCTATTCACCGCGGCGCCTCCAACGAGCTCGCTGAACGCTGGTATCACGAGCAGCTCCGGCGGTTCGCCCTCGATTTGCTCCTGAAGCCTTCTCGGGAACTTCGATGCGTCGAGCTTTGCGCGTAGCCAGATCGGCTCTATCATTCGCCCCCCGAGCTCGTCGCGAAACTCGACTGCCGGATGATTGTGCGCTGCCGCGAGCAGTTTTGTGTTGAGCACCTCCGGGGAGGGCCAAGTGTGGCCGTGCATCAGACCCACACGCTTTCGCTTGCCAAGCACGATGCCCCGCGCTCCGTGAATTTTTACCTCCCGCGGCACCATCCCCTCCAGCCCGCCGTCGTGGTTCCCGCGGATGATCTCAACGCGGACCAGCTTCGCCAGCTCCTCAAAGAAGCCGGGGAGCTCACGCCACTCCTGCCGGCTGGCGATAGGAACGTTGTGCTTGACGTCGCCCAAGAAAATCAGGCGGTCGGGCCTTCGTCTCTTGATGAGCTTTAGGAGCCGTTCCTTAACCTTTGGAATCTGGCTGGGCAGCGAGACGCCCTTGCTCGCGAGCTCCCCTTCGATGCCCAAGTGCAAGTCTGCGACAATGAGCGAGCGCTCTCTAGCTGATTTGATCAGAAGTGCCGGGGTGCCGCGAATTGGGGTTGCGACCATCGAACTAATTTTAGCGCCGTGGCGAATAACTTTAGCCTACCCTCTCCATAAGGCTAGAGCAAGGCCAAGCAAGAATCCGGCTGAAGAGTAAGGTAAAATGTTTTTCAGCGTTTCACCCTCCCCAATTAACTCCGGCAGGACCTCCATCGCTTTATCGTAAATATCTCGAAAGGTCAGGCTCAAGGTCCCTGTTGCGACGAGAACTATCACGAGAGCGGCAACGGCAAAAATTAGCTTCAATGTACGTTTTATCACAATACCGACCAGTAAACCGAGGATGAACGGTATAACAATTGGAATTAGCCATGCAATTTCTGATGGGAATTCCATTGATGACCTCTAGTTCAATTTCTCTATTACGTTTTTAACTCTATTGGCGGGGGTCTCCTTCCTTTAGAGAGGGAATGAAAGCCGAATACTTTCGGTGACCTCTCCCCGAAAACGCTACGGTAGTAAACAACATAGGACAAATTGGAAAACAAGCGAGAAGACAACAAATAACCCTTTTAAGCAAATCTATGCTTCTCTAACCTTTTGGTGTTAGGCCTTGAACCTGAGCAAGGCCGCCATGCCGCCCAGCGCCAGCAGCTGCTTCCCCGTATCGTAATCGGTGCTCACTACAATTACTTGACCCCGCGTCCTTCGTACCCGCTCGAGCACTTCCTCGACCCCAGCCCCATGACGGCGGAGCAGCTCATCTGCCACCAGCAGCTTCTCGATGGCGCCGAGCGATGCAGCTCGATCAACATCAGCCTTCCCATAAGTTGCAAGGCCTTCCTTCGCGATTTCAGCCATCAACCGTTCCATCAGCGATGTCTCGAATGAAATACGGTCCTCTCGTGAAACCCGCTCGACCAGCCCGCGGCGCACGATCTCGTAGAGTCCGGTTCTACCCCCTGAGCTGATATCGTCAAGCCTGACTTTCGAAACAAGTTCGGGATACTTCCCGCGCAGAAAAACCATGAACGCATCCTTGGTGAAGCCGGGACCCGCAACTATTGCAGCCCGAATGCCCTCACGCGAGATAATATCATTCATCGCAGCAGCCAGCTTATGGAAAAACTTTCGCTCGTCCGCTTCCCGCTTGACCGCGTAGCGCTTCCCAGTCCGTGCATGGGAGATTATTCCCAACTCATCTAGCCCGTACTGCCGAACTAACGCGAGCTCTGCCGAAACCTCATCAAGCGCTACGAGAAGGACACGTGGGCGACGGCTAGCTCGAACGGCCTCCTTGATGCGATTGAGGTGATCGGGGCGCCAAGTTTTTGTGATGGCGAGCGTAGAGCCGGGCTCCAAGCTGAATGAGTGATGTTTTCCAACATCGGGCCCTCCGACGATCGTGCCCAACAGGCGGAGGCGGTTTGCATGTTTATGAAACTGGGTGTCTTCGACGCGAATGGATAGCGTTACGCGCCGCTTCTCAAGCCGCTCCGGCCTGAGCTTACCTTTGACCTCCCGCTCCCGGCGCCAAGTTTGAGCAGCCACAATGTCGTTGGGTTCAACCAGGTGATGGAGGTGCCAGAGATCGTCAAGTGTTTCGACCCTGAGCTTGATTTTTCCGTGCTTCAGGTCCTTGTAGATGACCCGCATACGTAAGCCCCCAATGTCGGACGTTCGACACGCTACCTGCCGCGGAATTCTCGGAAGGCACGGCTTATGCTATCGTTCCAGAAGCTAGGTAAGCTGTGGCGCACGAGCCCCTCGAACTCATCAGAGTAGACATAAAAGTGGTTCACCCGCTCGCTTAGCTTCTTAAACATTTTATCGACTGCGTTGAAGATGTCTTGCAAGGCCTTTCGCTCAAATCTCGCCTGGAGCAGCGATGGCTCTTTGAGCAGGAGCACATCTGCCAAGCGAAGCACGTTCAGCTCGATTAAGGCTGAGCTTTGTGTTATCAGTAGCATACTGAGGTTCTTGTGGCGAGAGATGGTCATGAGCTTGGTGAGCATCTTATTCATCGAGGTCATCGCTTCCCGTGAGAAAAAGAGGATCGCAGCCTCATCGATGAGCACGACAGAGTCATTTGGGATTTTTTCGATCCCTTTTGCCTTGTGAATCCACCGCGGCAGCTTTGCGGCATCGTAGCCTATGCCATAGCATCTCCTACGGGCCGAGTGATTGAACCACGCGAGGAATTGCATCCCCAACGCCGTCTTGCCAGAGCCGCGCTTCCCGACGATCAGCAGGATGAGACCGTACTTAAGGAGCGCTTTCTCGAAGTCGGCGTAAGAGCCCCGGCGTTCCTCCACGACCTCGAAGGGTTTGAACCTCGGTGGGGGTTTCGGTGGCCCAATTCCAAACGCATCGCGAACTCGACCGAGTAAGCCCATTTTTCCCCCCTAGACCTTGAGGAGTTCCTTGAGTGGTCTGTCGTTAGTGGGGTGAATGTATGCAACGGTATATTCAAAACGAACCCCCCGGCGCTTGGGCGTGATCATCCCATCTCCAAATGATTTTATCTGTGGTCGCTTAAAACATAGTTGAGGGTACCCTATGGCTGTCCAGCGGCTCGTGAGGATAAGGGATATAAAGTCGAATGATATGCAGGCGATTCTAACCATAGAGTACAAGTGCTTCAAGGACCCCTACCCACTAAGCCTGCTAAACCGCCTGCACGCACTACACCCCGATGGTTTTCTCGTCGCGGAGGCCGAGGGCAAAATCGTCGGCTACGTGATTGGGGTGCTCCGATGGGGAGCGACGGGCCACATTTTAGCCATCGCCACCGACCCGCCCTACCAGAGACAGGGCATAGCCTCGGCCCTCATGGATGACATCATCAGCCGTCTCCGCGCGAAGGGGGCGAAGCTCGTGCGGCTGGAGGTGCGAAGGAGCAACGCCGGGGCGCAACAGTTCTACCTTAAGCTCGGCTTTCGGCAGCGGGGGGAAGTCCCCTACTATTACGAGGACGGCGAGGCGGCCATGACGATGGACTACAAGCTCGATTAGCTACCTTCGGTATCTCAATTTTCGGAGATCATCCAAGGTTAGGACGCGCACGTTTGCCGGCACCGCTTCAACTCGTGAGCGCATTCCCACGATGTATTGCACGCCGCGTTCGGCTGCCATGCCAGCGAGCTCCTGGGTCACAACCCCATCAAACACCACGGCTTTAACGTTCGAGGCTTGAGGCAGTCGTTCCTTCAGTTCCCTCACTTGGACCTCTTCGATTTGCTCGAATTTTTCGCTGAGTAGTTGTGCCCTCAGGGTGCCGCGCAACCTGCTGATGATATCCTCTAGTCTCCGGAGCCCTTGGCCTTCCCCTTCGGCGGCGGGCGCAGCCTCCGGCGCGGGCTTCCCTCGGAACTTAGCAAGTGCGTGCTCGATAGACACCTTGCTCCGCAGCGTCTTTATCACCTCCTTCCGTGTGAGGTCCTCCACGCTGCGGTTCGGAAGCAGCTTCGCGACGAAGTCGATGTCGGCAACTTGGAGCAGCTCCTTTAGGATTAGGTCCCCGCCTCGGTCGTTGTCGAGGAAAGCCGTCGTCGTCTTGTCTTTGCTCAGGTCTATCACCGCCTTAGGCACGCTCGTCCCCTCGATGGCGATGACATTTCGGATGCCCGCACGAAGTAAGTTCAGCACATCGGCGCGCCCTTCGACGATTATCACCGCATCGGATTCCCGCACCCCCGGGCCGGCGGGTAAGCCCTTGTATTCGGCTATTTCCTCCAGGCGCACGGACTCCTTGACCCGCTCGGCTATCTCCTGAGTCTCAGGGGCAGCCTCCTCGATGGACTCGAGGATTTCCTTGGCGCGCCCCACGATGAACTTCCGCTTGGCGTCGCGCACATCCTCGATTCGTTCGACTTTGATCTTTGCCTCACATGGCCCCACGCGGTCAATTGTTTCAAGTGAAGCGGCGATGATCGACGTTTCGACCCGATCGAGACTCGATGGTATCGTTATCGTACCCGACGACTTTCCCTGAGTTGAGCTGATGTTCACCTTGATGCGCCCTATCCTGCCGGTCTTGAGCAGCTCGCGCAGGTCTAGCTCATCCCCCAGCAGGCCCTCGGTTTGTCCAAAAATCGCCCCGACTGCATCGGGACGCTCCGCCACGCCATTCGTCTCTATTTTAGCGTGGATGAGATACTTAGTCGTACCAATATCCTCTTTCATAACGCTAACCTCCTTTTTGCCGATCCGCTCGGCTACCAATACTTGTAGTTTTTTTCCTTCCAAGGGCACCACGCCCTCGAAAAGCCAGAATGAGCCTGATTGTGATTCTGGCTTGATTTGATGATCAACTTCTAATTTTTGCGCCCTTGCCTAAAAAGGCTGCGGTTTTAATTGTTATATTTATAACAAGTCACGTGCCAGTACATCTCAAAGTAGATTCTAACACTCAATCCAACCGCAAATTGGCATTCTAAGGCTGTATTTGGCAGTTGGGGGTCGTTTGAGGGTTTCTTTATAAAATCCACCAGACCACCCACCCGATCGCGAACCAGTAGAGCATGTCAAGGTTAAGCAAAAAAGACGCTTTGTAGCCGACCCCTTTTGCGAGTTCACCATAAACTTTTTTCCACGTATAAGGATCCGCGAGTGCGATCAGCGGGTATAAGCAGAGCACGAGCGGGATAACGATGATAAAACCGAAGTAGCTCGCTGACGCCCCGACCACGAACGCCAGGCCACACTCGGCACGGGCCAAAAGCGAGTAGATCGCCAGCCTTCGGTTGCCTTTCTTTATTCCGTGTTTCATTCGAGCCATAAACTTCTGGCCTGCTCGGTTCCTTCATCAGAAAGAGCGCGGCTGTCAAGGAGTTCGAACGATCAGAGTTGATCATAAAGGGTTGGGCCCTCGCATTCGTGATCCATTTAGCCTACAATCTGCTCGTGATGCTCGAAATTATTTAAATAACAAAAAATAATAAGTTTAATTGGAGGTGGACTTGATGGCGGAAGTATTAGTGACGACTACTGATGAAGCTCCGGGATACAAGATAGTTAAGACCGTGGGTTTTGTTTCAGGTGGATCCGTGATGGCGAAATGGTTTGGTTCCGATGTCATGGCGGGGTTTAAAGACGTGTTCGGAGGGAAGATCAAGAGGTACGCGGAGTTGATGGACAAAGCTAGAGATGACGCAATTAACACGTTGACCGAGCGGGCTTCCAAAATGGGGGCCAATGCAGTAGTCGGAGTGAGGCTGGCCGCTCCAGAGATTGGGGGTGGAGGAAAAGCTGAACTCTTGGCTTACGGCACAGCGGTAGTCGTGCAAAAGGAATAGTTTAACACATACTGCCTCCCCAAAACCGATTTAACCGCAGCGCCAAAAATCACTTGCGGCAATCCGCGAGGTCTGGCGCAAAGTTCCAGCCTCAAATTGGAATTTGGGCGTGGTCCTCGTGGGCCGCACGTGGCCGGAGCTAGTTGGTGATAACCTCACCTCCTTTGCCTCCCCGGCCGCGCGCAAAGGTTTCAAAAATCCGAGTTCTTGGAACGGGGTTGAGCTCCTGAAGGCCTAGAATGCCGTTTTTGCAGTTAGGTTGGGGGGCTGAAATCTACTTTGTGATGTACTGCGTGCTTTAAAGAACCCCAGAGGGACGCGCGAGCTTTGCCTCCGGGTGCTCCTCGAAATATCGTCTGACGGGCTCAAGCAGCTGAACCAGCGCCACCCCAACCGCCGCCTTCAAATCAGTTGGGTGTAGTTTGCCCGCTGCATACAACTTCCGGAGCTCGGCCGCGCCTTCTATTTCAAGCGGGCCCCCATGCTTCACTTCTCTTGAAACCCTAAGCCTGCCGAGTGCCGGCAAGACGACATGCTCGGCATACTCGATAATCGGATTATCTTTGATGATCTTTGGCGGGCAGAATGCCTTTTTCAATTTTTCCTCGATTGTTGCCGGCCCGTCGTCGATTGCGATGAAGTTGCCCTTCGATGACGACATCTTAGCGGTGCCGTCAAGCCCGTGAAGCAGGGGCATGTGCACGCAGACTGGTTTTCGATAACCCAGCGCCGGTAATTTCTCGCGTGCGACCATGTGCACCTTTCGCTGGTCGATGCCCCCGACCGCTATATCCACACCGAGGTGGGCCATGTCGACCGCCTGCATGAGCGGGTAGAGCACCTGCGCGACATCCGGATCCTTTAGGTGGCGGGCTATCTCGGCCATGCTGCGGCGGGCGCGGAGCAGCGTGGTGTCGACGGCCATGCTGAGCACATCGAGCGAGAACTCCGGCTTGAGTTGGAAGTCTGAACCGAGCAGAAACTCCGTGCGTTTGGGGTCGAGCCCGAGGGCGATGAAGCAGTGCCGGTTGTACTCTGCTACGCGTCGGATCTCCTCGAGGGTTCCCTTGTCGTTGAGGTAGGCGTGGAGGTCCGCGAGCAGGACGATGACCCGCGCCCCAGCGGCTTGGAGGTCCGCCAGCTTTTGGACCGTCAACGCGTGACCGAAGTGAATCTTGCCCGAAGGCTCATAACCGCAGTAAGCGGTGGGCCTTTCCTTCTTCAAAAGCTCGCGTAGCTCAACCTCCGTGATGATTTCGGTGGTGCCGCGCGCGACGAGGTCGAACTTCTCCTCCATCCTGCCACCACTCGAAGAAGCGCGTCAAACGGCTAAAAGCTTTCGTGAATAATTACCGCCCGCCAAACCATATGCCCTTGATTTCCTGTGGAGGTTAATCCTGGCCGATAGGTACTAGTGTCTGGATATGGGGCGCAGACTTGCCCTACTTGGGAGAAGATTGATTTTGACTGAAAAGCGAAAACTTGAAAACATTATCGCTTATAGTATGTTACAATAGTATCATAAAAGGACAAAAAGTATTAAATAAAGTTCCAAAGGAAATGAAGGGGTGTCAGTGTGGAAGAGCGAGAAAAAGCGACTCTTGCCAGGATCTTCAGCTTTGATGTCAAGTTCACCGGCACCCGCAAGACGCTTTTCTACCGCAGGTTCTTTGGGTATTCAAGCTCCACGAAGCGAGAGCTGAAGGATGGTTCCACGAAGACCTACACCCACGTTGCACAGGGCCTGCTCGGGAGGATCCCCCACGTCAAGCTTGGGAAGAGCGTCATAGCCGTCCCGAAGGCGGCAGCCGGCCACCTCGATGCATTCTTCTCGGACCCCCGATGGCAGCCGCTCGAGCTCCACAGCTTCGACGCCATCCTGCCCGCCGAGGTCAGGGGCCGCGCGATGGATGAAACGCTCGCTTCCCTCGTGATCGGGCGTGAGCGGGTGGGGCTTGCCGCCGAAATTGAGGAACTCTCGGTCGCGCTCAGGCAAGGGGAGCTCGCCCCCGAGCTCGCTGAACGGGCGCGGCACGTTCTGCGCGCGGTAGATGAACTTATTGCCATCGACTGGACCGATGAACGGGAGTTCTCGCACAAGCTCGGGCCTCACTTAGCTCAGTTGAGAGCAAAGGTACTGCTACAATAGTATCAATACTTTCGGTGACCTCCCTCCCCTAAAGTGGCTTAAAAAATCCCCCCAATCGCTAGTTTGAGGGAGGAAGATGGACTACTACAGGCGCCTGGACGTGAGACGAACGATATTGGATTTCGCGCTTGCTAGTGGTGGCAGTGGCGATCGGGAATGCGCTTTCTACAACGCCCGCACTAAAGGCTTACAGCGTCACTTCAGCGAGTACCGCACCGTCTTGGACTCGGCTGCGGCGTTCGATCGGGCCTTGGCCTCGGGGGCGACGGCATTCTACTGCTCTTACTGGCGTTATCCTGGCCAGGACTTTTCCCGCCCGCTAGGGCACGACTTAGTCTGGACCGTGCGAGCGAGGCGTGGAGGGCTGAGGTTCGCCAAGACGGTGACTGCTTTGATGATTGAGGCACTGGCCGATGGCGGTGTTTCCGAGCCGTGGGTCAAGTACTCCGGCCGCCTCGGGTTTGACTTGTTGATACCCCTCGAAGCCATCCCCGACGAAGCTTGGGCGGGGGACGGCGACACGCTGACAGACCTGCAGAGGAGACTGACGAGTTATATCGTGAGCTATTTAACCGAGCGCCGTTCGTGCATCCACATCGATGGCGCTTCTTCCCCCCTTGAGATAAAGCAAGGGACGGACACCTGCCTCCTTTCTGAGCTTCGGGTGAGACGAGGCCTATTGCTGGCGCCGATGAGCCTCAACCCGGAGTCGGGCTTGGTTTCAGTCCCCATTGCCCCAAATGAAGTGGCAGAGTTTTCCGTGCTTGATTCCAGCCCGGCTGACGCGCAAGCGTTTGAGTGGGTACAACCTTCCAAGGTGGCACGCGGGTTGGTGAAGTACGCCCACCCGTGGCAGCTTGCTCCAGTCCAGACGAAGCTCGCGATCGCCTAGCCTGAGCAATGCATTAAACAGTTTGTGTCATCATAAAGTTGGGGCAAGTTAGTGAGCGCGGATTTAGTGGGCAAGGTAAATGAGCTGAGGCGAGGCAAGGTAGGCAAACTCATAGCTCGGAGAATTCAGGAGTTCAAGGGTCTCGGTCGTAAGGGCAGCGAGGAATGGTTCTCGGAGCTTTGCTTCTGCATCCTGACCGCGAACTCGACCGCGAGGCGGGGGATGAAGATTCAGCGCGAGCTGGGCAGCGAGGGATTTTTGACGCTCCCGCTCGAGGAGCTCAGGCACAGGCTAAAGGCTGCGGGGCATCGATTTCCGAACACCCGGGCATGTTTTATCGTCGAGGCACGAAGATTTCGAGATATAAAGGATATCCTCGGGAGATTCACGAATGCACGGCAGGCTCGCGAGTGGCTGGCTGAGAACGTGAAGGGTGTGGGTTATAAGGAATCGAGCCATTTCCTGCGCAACGTGGGATTTAGTGACGTGGCAATTTTGGACCGGCATGTGCTCAGCGTGCTGCACGAACATGGATTGATCGATGGGGTACCGCGCCCGCCGACGCGTGGTCGATATCTTGAGATAGAGAGGAAGCTAGAGGAGCTCGCGGGGAAGCTCGGGCTCACACTAGGCGAGCTGGATCTTTATCTTTGGTACTCGAAGACGGGCGAGGTTTTAAAATAAATCAGCTGTACGGCGAACGTTCGCCATCCCTCTTTTCATCCATCCTGCCGAGGCTTTGAGAGGGGTTGTTTACAAAGGGACGGACTCGGGCTATGACTCGCGCCGAGGCGGCCAACTAATAAGTAAGTAAATCAGCTGAACCCCTTCTTGAAATTAAATGACTCCCATCGCAGCTCGCACCGGTCGTCAGCTCCCGCAGCCCCTCGCGGCAGGAGGCGAAGGTCAGACCATTTTCATCACACGCTTTTTTGACCTGCCCCATGAGCCCGAGCCTGAGTTCGCGCGGCAAATACCAGCTGTTGTGATAGCGTTCGCCGCGCTCGAAGTACAGCGGCGCGAGCTTGGCGGTGGCTTCAGGGAAAACCCGCCGAACGCGATGCCAGCTATCGGGGCGGGGTTTAAACGTCGATGAAGTTACATGTTTGGCACCAGTGGCAACAGCAGCTTTAACGATTCGTTCGATCTCAGTGTCATTCAGGCCGGGAATGATTGGGTCGAGGCGCAAGCTCACGGGCACGCCAGCATCCGAGAGTTCCCTCATTGCCGTTAATCTCCGTTCGGGCGGAGGCGCTCGCGGTTCGAGTTTTCGACCTAAATCCCTTTTGAGGGTGGTTATGGTAAAGCTGACCACCGAGGGCAGCCGCGAGAGTAAGTCGACATCGCGAGTAACGAGGCCAGATTTCGTTATCGCCTGCACCCGGCAGCCCTCACTCAGGAAGAGTTCGAGGCAGGCGCGGGTCAGCTTGAGCTTCGCTTCGATCGGTGGGTAGGGGTCGGAGCTGTTAGACATGCTTATGACTTGGCGCGTCTCCATCCGCTGGAGATCGCGTTTGACTCGTACGATCAAATTTTTCTTCACGCGACATCCGAAGGCTCGCGGGATATAGGATGTGATGTAACAGTAGACGCATCGGTACGCGCAGCCGGTGTAGGGATTGAACCCATATTTTTTCGGGCAGGTACAGAGGGGATCGCCCCAGGGGTCAAATTCGCGGATTACGTCCACACACGCACCACATTTTATCAAAAGGTGCGCCGAAATAAGAGCCGCGGGCCACTCGATGATTGTAGATGACGTAGCCCGCCCGAACCACTTTTTGGGCAGCCCGCCGGACCACATCGCTCCGGTCCATCACAGACCGTGCGGATTTCCCTTGCGAGTTCTCCACGCCACAACCTTTCGAGCACTTTTGAATCAACCTCATCAGCCTGCTGGTCAGGTCCCTTTTTGAGCCGGCCTAGCTCCATGCGGCACCCATCCAGTGGGATCCACCAGGATCGATTCTAGAGGCCCTTCCGGTTTGCTCTCTCGGCGCGTAAAAAAATTAGCTTAGCTTCCATAAATAACTTTCCCAAAATCTTCGAAAGCCTTAAATAAATGATTTTTCTTTATATCAAACGAAATCTCGGTGGGGAGAAATGCCGAAGTGTTGTACTCATTGTTACATGTTTGATGAGTGCGAGAACCGGAACGAGTGCTGTCCAGAGTGCGACTACTACTCGAACAGCGGGTGCATCTACTCAGAAGTGGCACCCTATGAGGAGCTAGTAGCGGAATAATTGCCGAGCGCAGTGTTAACGAAGTTATGTTTTCCAAGAACTCTTTGCAAATGTAGGCGCGCGTGGACGCCTCAAATTTATAAGAGTTAGGCAAGAGTCAATAATGAGGCAGATAAAAATGGCACAAGACCCGTTCGACGAGTTCTTCAGGCGATTGACGAAACGGTTTTTCAAGGACTTCGAGGAGATGGAAAAGGAATTTGAAGCACCCAAAAGACCGGCAAGAATGCCGGAATTCATTGTTAGAAAACCGGGAAGAGTGGAAAGAAGTGGGTTCAGTATCTCCATATCCAGTGATGGAGTAAACCCCCCGAAGATAGATGTGAGACGCTTTGGCCCAAGTGGTAGATGGGAGAGAGTGCGCCTTGAAAAGGAGAAAATCACCACTCCAACCAAAATCACCACTCCAACCAAAGAAAAACTCGCCGTAAAAATACCAATGAAGGTTCCAGAAAAAATAGCTCTGCCAAAAGTCAAAGAAAAGATAATACCTGAGTACAATGTCTCCGTTGACATCAAAAGTGTGACGATAACACTCAATGCTGAAGGAGTGGGAAGCAAGGGGAACGTTAGAGTAAAGTTTTATCCAGGGTCAGTTGAAATCTTTGCCGTGTCCCCTAAACTGAACAAAGGATACTTCTGTACTGTGGCGATACCTGCTTCCATAGACGAACAAAGGATGACGATAGAAGTGAAAAAGAAACAAGTGATTGTTAAGATTCCAAGACAGCTTTCCGTCGTGTAAATATGGGGGGCACCCACCCGAGCCCTTGAGGGAAGCGTATGTCGAAAATAGTGAAAGTTTCAGCGCCAGCGACGATTGCAAACTCCCTCCGGATGCGGCGTCAGGCGATCGAGAGGTTGAGCTGAAGGGGGAGCTGTTGATCATCTCGATTCCGAGGCGAAGGCAATATCTGCATACGAGGCCTAATTGACCTGACATCTTGCCTGCCTCAGGATAGGGACTGTTTATTTTGAATAAATCACTCAATGTGTAAACTGGGGAGTTTGCAAAATCAAAAATAGTATTTGAGATAATTAATCTAGGGCGGGAAAATGAAATTTATCATAGTTGTTGGGGATGGGATGGCGGATTATCCCTTAGAGGAACTCGGAGGGAAAACTCCCTTGCAGGCTGCAGACACGCCTAATATGGACTGGATTGCCTCCCACGGTAAGAATGGGCTGCTGAAAACCGTCCCGAGAGGAATGCAGCCAGATTCCGATATCGCAATAATGTCCATACTAAGCTACGATCCTAGGAAGTATCACACTGGCAGAGGCCCCTTAGAGGCCGCGGGCACGGGCGTTGAATTGGGGAAAGAGGACCTCGCTTTCAGATGTAACTTGATAACGGAGGAGAGGGGGATAATAGCGGACTACAGCGCTGGCCACATAACTACCGAGGAAGCCCGGGAATTGATAAGCGCGGTGAAAGGGGCTTATGGGCGTTTGGGCGATTTCTACGCGGGCATTGGCTACCGCCATCTGTTTGTAATGAGAAATGCACCGAGGGGCTCGGATAAACTCAAGACTGCGCCGCCCCACGAGATCATCGGTGAAAGACTCAGCGAACACCTGGTTAAGCCGAAGAACAGCGAAGTTGCCAAAGTTTTGAATGGGATGATCCTGGGTTCAAAACAAATCCTCTCAAATCACCCGACAAATATCGCTAGGGTAAAAATGAAGAGGAAACCTGCCAACATGATTTGGGTATGGGGGCAGGGGAAAAAGCCGAGTATGGAAACCTTGGTTGAAAAATACGGGATTAAAGGAGCCATCGTATCGGCCGTAAATTTAGTTAAAGGCATAGGGGTATGCGCTGGCATGAGCAAGCTCGAGGTTCCAGGGGCCACCGGCTACTACGACACGAACTATGAAAATAAGGCCAAGTTTGGGCTAAAGGCTTTGAAGGGCCACGACTTTGTCTTCATCCACGTGGAGGCGCCGGATGAAGCTGGACACGCGGGCGATGTCGAGAGGAAAATCGAAGCGATTGAAAATATCGATTCCCGTCTGCTTGGAAAAATATTGGATGGGTTAAAAGATGAATACGCTATCTCAATCCTGGCCGACCATTTAACGCCGATAAAGGTTAGGATCCACGTCCCAGACCACGTGCCGTTCGCGATTTACTCGACGAGGGATCAGAAAGATGCGGTGAATTCATTTGATGAATTTTCAGCTAAGAAAGGATCATTTGGCATTTTGGAGGGCTACAAACTCATGGATAAATTGCTCCAGCTTTGATCGTCTTACATGAGCCGCTAAGATTCAATCGTCCCGAAGCAATACCTGAAGCAATATTTAAGGCGATTCCTCCTCATTTGAAACAGGGGGCGTTAACGCCAACGGTTCAGGTAATCGAGAGAGGGTGAGGAATTGCTTGTAAGAATCGTGATGGAGCTCGAGGATGTCCCCGGGCAGCTCCTCAAGGCGCTCGAGCCGATCTCACACTTGGGGGGAAACATCCAAAGCATCATGCACCAGCGCGAGCGGAAGACGCCGCTCGGGCGGGTACCCGTCATGTTGGTCTTCGAGGTCAGTGAACGGGCGAGGCTTAATCGAATTTTGGCAGCACTTCGGGCGAGGGGGGTACGGGTCACCCAGCTCGGTGAGCGCGAAGGCGCCGTGAGGGCAACGGCTTTGTTGGTGGGTCACATCATTCACACCGACATTAGGGACACCATCGATCGCCTAAACGCCCTCAAGGGTGTGAGGGTTTTCGACTTAAGTCTCGCGATGGGTGAGCCAGGACAGGAATCGGCTGCCCGAATGACGATCACGGCGGACGATGAGAGGCGCGTGAACCTAGCCCTTTCCAACCTGCAGCGCATCGCCGACAGGAAAAAATTGCTCATGATAACTTCGCTTGAGGCGAGGTAGATGCGCGTAGTGTTAATAGGGTTCGGAAATTTGGGCAGGGGCCTTAGCCGTGTGCTCATCCAAAAGGCGAGTTTCCTGCGCAAGAACCACGGTTTGATCCCGCGCGTAGTTGCAGCCGTCGACGAGTTCGGCGCCGCGATTGATGAGAAGGGGCTCAATTTAACGAGGCTGCTCAAGGTCTCCGAGAAAACAGGAACGGTGGCTGCATACAAGGGCGGGAAGCGTGGTAAGCTCGCCAATCGGGTGATCGAGGAGGTCGAGGCCGAGGTCGTTTACGAACTCACGCCAACCAACATCAAGACGGGAGAGCCTGGCTTAACCCACATCAAGCGCGCGATGCAGGCGGGGAAGCACGTCATAATCTCGAACAAGGGCCCCCTCGTGGTCGCCTTTAGGGAACTCGACTCGCTAGCCAGACGATGTGGCGTGGAGTTCAGGTATTCCGCTTCGGTGGGTGGAGCCGTGCCGGTGGTGGGGCTCGCGAAGAAGTTGTTGGCTGGAAACGAGATCCGCGAGATCCGAGGCGTGCTCAACGGCACCACGAACTACATCCTCACGCGCATGAGCAGGGAGGGTGACCCCTTCGAGGTCGTCCTCCGGGAGGCCCAGGAGCTCGGGGTAGCCGAGAAGGACCCGACGCTCGACATCAAGGGCATCGACACTGCATGCAAGATCACGATCCTAGCGAACTCCCTGCTAGGAATGAACGCGAGGCTCAAGGATGTCAAGATAGAGGGCATCACGCGAGTTCGGCCCGAGGCGATTCGGCTAGCTCGGGAGGCGGGGCAAACAATAAAGCTAATCGGCGTTGCGAAGCACGGCTCTTTGGAGGTTGGCCCGAAGCTCGTCCCCCTCGGGCATCCCCTTGCCGTTGGTGGCACCCTGAACGCCGTAACTTTCGAGCTCGATTTGGCGCGGGAAATTTCGATTACAGGTTTCGGGGCGGGTCCAAAGGAGACTTCGAGTTCATTGCTTGGTGACTTGATAGACATTCATAGAACGCTCGGGGGCTAGACTTGCGGCTGGAGTGCATCGAGTGCGGCAGCAAGTTCAAGATTCACGAGAGATTTTTCACATGCTCAAAATGCGGAGGCTTGCTTGAGGTCGAGTTCGAGGCAGGCGAACTGAAGCGGAAGCTCGATCGCAAGCGCTTGAGGGCCGAGCCGCCGAGCGTCTGGAAGTATCACACATTCATGCCGATCTTGGATGAATCGAAAATCATCAGCCTGGGCGAGGGGGGGACACCCCTTTACCGCTGTGACCGCCTCGCCCGCGAGGTCGGGATTCGGGAGCTCTACGTGAAATTCGAGGGGGCCAACCCAACGGGTTCCTTCAAGGACCGGGGGATGACGGTCGGCATCACGAAAGCGCTCGAGCTGGGAGCCAAGACCGTCGCGTGCGCCTCGACGGGAAACACCTCGGCGTCGCTGGCGGCCTACGCGGCCAAAGCCGGCCTACGTTGCGTGGTCTTGCTCCCCAAGGGTAAGGTGGCACGAGGCAAGCTGGCGCAGACGCTGGTGTACGGTGCGCAGACGATAGCGGTGAAGGGAAACTTCGACGAGGCGCTTGCGATGGTGCGCAGGATATGCGAAGAGCGGAAGGATATCTACCTCCTAAACTCCTTAAACCCGTTCAGACTTCAGGGCCAGAAATCGATAGGATTCGAAATCGCTGATCAGCTCGGATGGAAGGTGCCAGATCACGTGGTGGTCCCAATGGGGAACTGCGCCAACATATGGGCGATTTACAAGGGATTCTTCGAGTTCGACGCAGTCGGGCTGACGAAGGGAATACCTGCGATGATGGGGATCCAAGCCGAAGGAGCGAAACCGATTGTTGACGCTGTTAAGGGGGGGCTTGATAAATTCAAACCCATTAAAAAACCCGAGACGATAGCCACAGCAATTCGCATAGGCAACCCCGTGAACGGTCCTAAGGCGATTCGGGCAATTCGGAGTTCAAAGGGCGCGGCAGAGGCTGTCAGCGACAACGAAATCATCAAGGCCCAAAAGTTGATGGCACGCCTAGAAGGGATAGGGGTGGAGCCCGCTAGCGCATCCACGATCGCGGGGCTCAAAAAGCTCGTGCGCCAGAGGGCTATCAAACGGGATGAGTGCGTGGTCTGCGTAGCGACCGGGCACATTCTTAAAGATCCTGAAGAAGCAATCAGGGTTTCAGAGCGCCCACGCGAAGCTCCGGCGAAGTATAGAAAATTTTATAGATTTGGGAAATCGTTGTAAATTGATGATGTGATGCTGCTCGATAAGGAGATAGTGCGCCTCGTTGGTATGAATGAAAAAGCGCTCATGCTGCTCAGCGAGCCGGACCGAGTAATCCACTTCAGGCTTCGAAGGCATCTTCCAGCTGAATACGGGGTTGGCTTTCCCGTTCAGGTTTATGTGGTCTACCACTCTGCTGCCAAGGGTCCTCCATGCAAAGGGGGGATAAGAATGGCTAGTGATGTTACCCTCGAGGAAACTATCCAGCTTGCGGAGACAATGACCTACAAGAGTGCGTTGATGAACCTCCCTTTCGGCGGTGGAAAAGCAGCGATCGTTGCAGATAGCCAGCTACCCCCTGAGGCAAAGGAGGTCTTGGTGAGGGGATTTGCCCACGAGATCCGATACGAACTCGTATCTGGCAACTATGTCCCTGCTCCCGACCTAGGGACCAGCCCCCGGGAGATGGCAGTGATTTTCGGGGAGACCCACATCAGGGAATCGGTGACTGGCAAGCCGGTTGGTATCGGTGGCTTGCCGGGGAGGGAGGAGGCAACCGGCTATGGTGTTGCGGTCGTCGCCGAGCGTGCCGCACGCAAGTTCTTGGGCAGGGAAATCTCTGATGTTAGTGTTGGAGTGCAGGGATTCGGAAACGTGGGCTCCTGGGCATGCACTTTTCTGGCCGAAAGGGGGGCAAAAATCCTCGCTGTCACAGATAGGGGCGGAGGGACGATGCGTCGAGAAGGTATCGATATGGAGGAGCTCAAAAAATACGAAAAGGAGCATGGTAGCGTAGATGGTTACAGTGGGAAGCACCTGAGCAACCAGGAACTGCTCGGACTAGATGTGGACCTCCTAATTCCTGCGGCGATCGGCGGGGTGATAACAAAAGAGAACGCAGGAAACATCAAGGCCAAGCTCATCATCGAGGGTGCCAATGCCCCTGTCACAAGGGAGGCCGATGAAATCCTTGCACAAAAAGGCGTAACATTGGTACCTGACATCCTCGCCAACGCCGGCGGGGTAGTCGCCAGCTATGACGAGTGGCGAAAGGGGAAGTCTGGGACCAGGACGAAACGGGAGGAAACTTACGCGACGATAAAAGAAACGCTCCTCGATGTATTTGAGGAGGTCTTGAAATACTCATCCAAGGAGAAAATATCGCTCAGGAAAGCCTCTTTGGCTCTGGCAGCGACCCGCCTGCTTGACACGATGGAAGGAAGGGGATGGGTCTAATTGCGTGTTACTAAACACCTTAAATCAATGTGCGAGTGAAATATGTGAGTGAAATACAGTAGAGCTGTAGAGAGGAGATAAATGCGCCCGAAGGAAGCACACGATCGGACATTGGGACTGTTACAAAAGCATCACGAGTGGTTCAAGACAGTTTTACCGCTGATAGCTAGCGAGAACGTCCCATCCCCGGCGGTTCGGGAGGCGCTCACTACAGATTTCGGGAATAGATACGCTGAAGGCTGGCCGGGGGAGCGGGTCTACGCCGGGTGCATTTTCATCGACCAGGTCGAGCTGCTTGCCATGGAGCTGGCCCGTAAACTCTTCAAAGCCGAGCACGCAAATGTGCAGCCGGTTTCAGGGCTCACTGCAAACCTCGCGACCTACACGGCCCTCACGGAGCCCGGGGATACAATGATGTGCCTCTCGATCGCTTCGGGTGGCCATATCAGCATGGGGAAGAAAAAGTTCGGGGGGACGGCCGGGGCAGTCCATGGGCTGGAGATAGAATACCTCCCCCTCGACGAAAAGCGCATGAATATAGATGTGGACGCTGCGACGAAGAAGATTGCCGAGGTCAAGCCCAAGCTCCTAACCTTTGGGGGAAGTGTTTTCCTCTTCCCACACCCCGTCAAAGAGCTGAGCAAGGTAGCGCGTGAACATGGAGCGCGCATTTTGTATGATGCCGCCCACGTCGCGGGGTTGATCGCGGGTGGGCAGTTCCAGGATCCCCTACGTGAGGGGGCAGAGGTCATGACTTGCAGCACCCACAAAACCCTCCCGGGGCCCCAGCACGGCATGATTTTGTGCACGAAGGAGCTGGCGGAGCCCATAAACAAAGCCGTGTTTCCGGGAGTCGTGAGCAACCACCACCTGCATGCGGTCGCTGGTGTAGCCGTAGTGCTTGCAGAGATGTTGGAGTTCGGGAAGGAGTACACCGCACAGATAGTGAAAAACGCGAAGGCAATAGGAAAGGCACTTTATGACCGGGGACTGGCGGTCCTGTGCCCGGATTTGGGCTTCACGGCCTCGCACACGATCGTCGTCGACATCACTAAGTACGGGGACGGGGGGGCTTTGGAACAGCGACTCGAGAAGGCCAACATCGTGCTAAACCGCAACCTGCTACCCTGGGACATCCGCGAGGAGCGGCACTATAAAAATCCAGGCGGGATAAGGCTGGGGACCTCCGAGGTGACGCGGCTCGGCATGAAGGAGCGCGAGATGGAGGCGATAGCGGAGTTCATCAAGCGAGTGATTATCGATGGAGAGGAGACCGAGCGCGTCGCAGCCGATGTGGCCAAGTTCAGGCGCGATTATCAGCGGGTTCATTACTGCTTTGAGTCGGCTATTGAAGCCTATGAATACGTGAAAATACCCTAGTCACAAAAAGTCTCCCCCAATTTAAAATTGGAACTTGACCCAGAACTCGAAGCTTTTAGACCTATGTTTCCACTGTTTTCGACTGTTTCCACTCGAACTCGGAAAATATAATGACGTTTTGAAGAAAATCTGCCGTTTTCGAGCTATTTTGAAAATAAACTGTGTAAACCCTGGAATTTGAGATTGGGAATACTTTCGGTGACCTCTCCCCCAAAATGACTTTAAAAAATCTCCTTTTAGGTTTTATTGGGGGAACAAAAGTGCATATTCGAATAAAAGCACCAAATTCACCGTTTTGCACCAGTTCGTCCGGTTTTCTGGAGGTGAAAAATTGTGACATAGATAGTTTTAGGATGTGCGCAAAAGTTTCTCATACTTTAAGCTCGAAGTTCAAAATTTTCACCACACTCCCTAAATACGTTTTACGACCTCTTTCTTTTACCGCTGTCGGTTGGGGTGAGAAATTTTGGAGTCTAAGGCTAAAGAGAGGCTAGAGGAGTTCCTGCACCGCAGGGAGATCCTTAAGGAGCTGCGCAGGATAGCGAGGGAGGGGCAGAAATCGCTCGTCATTGCGTTCGACCGGCTCCTAGAGTTTGACATGGAGCTCGCAAAAAGCTTGCTCGATAATCCAATCAAATTCCTCGACACGGCAGACGAAATTTTGGGAGGGATAACGAAGCTTCCCGGAATGCGCTTGCGAGTGATGGGCCTCGATAAGTCCGTAGAAATCCGCAAGATTCGCGCTGGGCACGTGGGCAATTTCATCCAGGTCGAGGGGATCCTGACGCGGGCTGGCGAGGTGAAACCTGAGGCGACGGAGGCTGTATTCAAATGCAGGCGTTGTGGTGAGGAAAATAGGATACTTCAGGTTGGTGAGTTCTTCAGGGAGCCTCTTGTGTGCGAAAATCCCAACTGCGGCAAGAAGGGCCCGTTCGACCTCGTGATCGAGAGCTCGGAGTTCCGCGACTGGCAGAGCCTGTGCATACAGGAGCCCCCCGAGAAGCTGCGCGGCGGCCGGATGCCCCGAAGGTTGGATGGTATAGTCAGGGATGATTTTGTCGACAAGGCGGTGCCGGGGAACCATGTGATGTTGACGGGCGTGCTGCGCGTCTTTCAGGAGGGCAGGCACCAGGAGCGCAAGAAGACGTTTCGGAAGATATTGTTCATCAGCCATATCGAAGTCCTGCAGAAGGGTGTTGAGGAGGCCGAGCTGACCCCAGAGGACAAGGCCCAAATTAAGGAGCTTGCGAAGGACCCTTGGATCAGAAACAAGATCATCCAGTCAATTGCTCCGAGCATCTATGGGCATGACGCGATCAAGGAGGCGGTTGCGCTACAGCTATTCGGCTGCGAGGCAATCGATTTGCAAGATGGAACGAGAATTCGAGGCGATACCCATGTTCTCCTCACAGGTGACCCGGGTGTTGCGAAGAGCCAAATCCTGAAATGGGCCGCGAACGTTGCCCCTCGCGGTCTTTACACCTCCGGTATGAAGGCCACGGGTGCTGGCCTTACGGCTGCAGCAGTCCGCGATGAGATAAGTGGTGGGTGGACCCTCGAGGCTGGGGCCCTTGTGATAGCAGACGGCGGTTTGGCCAGCATCGACGAGTTCGAGAAAATGAGATCAGAGGATTCGAACGCAATTTTAGAATCGTTGGAGCAGCAGACAATCAGCGTGGCTAAGGCGGGCATCGTCGCAACTCTCAACACTCGCACTGCTGTGCTCGCGGCAGCCAACCCAAAATACGGCAGATTTGAGAAGAACCTCACAATCGCACAGCAAGTCCCCCTAGATCCCGTGATCCTCTCAAGATTCGACTTGGTTTTTATCATGCGCGACGAACCACGCGCCGACCAAGATCGGATCATGGCCCACTACATTCTAGAACTACACCGCGCCCCCACGAAGGTGGTCAAGCCACCCTTCGGCTTGGATTTCCTGCGTAAAATCATCATCTACGCGCGCCAGAACCTCAATCCGAAATTTGATGACAAGGAGGCCATGAAGACAATTGAAGATTTCTTCGTTGATTGGAGGAGGGTGGCCGAGCGAGACGAGTCACCGCTCCCGATCACGGTGAGGCAGCTTGAGGCCATCGTGCGGCTGTCGAAGGCGAACGCCCGAATGAGGCTGAGCGATCACGTGACTATTGAGGATGCAAATCGAGCAATCAATCTCATCAAGCGCTCCTTGCAGGAGGCTGGAATCGACACCGAGACGGGAAAACTGGATATCGACGTGCTCATGACGGGCAAGCCCAAATCCCAGCGCGATAACATCCGCCACGTGCTGGAGATAATTGAGCGGCTCGAGGGAGAGTACGGCGGGGCGGCGCCGGTCGGGGAGATTAAGCGCATCGCCGAGTCGGAGGGCATCAGACAAAAGTTCGTGGAAGACCTGATTGACCAAGAGAAAATGAGGGGGCACCTGTACGAGCCGAAGCCGGGTATGGTCGCACGGGCGGTGAAATAGATGAAACGCGTTCGAATCCTTAAGGATCTACCAGCGATGAAGTTGGTGGGCAGGCAGCTGGGCCCGCTGGCGGAGGGGGAGGAAACGGAGCTTGAGGCGTGGGAGGCTGCAGTCCTCGAGCGTCACGGGTTCGCGGAGCCCCTCCATAAATTCACGCTAGTGGAACTCCGGAAGCTCCTCTTGGCGGAGGAGCGAGAATTTGAGCTCACGCCCCTTCCAGATGATTTCCATTCATCAATCGCTCAAGAGGTAGCATTTGCACGTGCGGCTGGAGAGCATGAAAAAGCCGAGGAGATTCAGACCCGAGTCTCAACCCTGATGGAGGTCAGGATTCCAAAGCTAGTTCGTTTTGCGCTTTCCCCAGAGGGGGCTGGTCCCCTACCGCCACAAGAGCGGTTCCTGATCAATCGCTTGGCCGCGACACTCGACATGTGGAGCAAGCGGTTGAATGAGTCCCTTGAGAAGGCAGGAGAGGAGGTAGGTAAAAATGAGGAGTTCGGAAGGCCTGTTCGACATGCTGTTGGAGATGAGGCCAATATTCAAAAACCGGGAGTATCTGCGACCGAGCTACACACCTGAGGAACTACCACACAGGGGTGAGCAGATTCATCAGCTCGCGCGGATACTTGTGGCCCCTCTAAGAGGTGAGACGCCGTCGAACTTATTCATCTACGGCAAGACGGGGACGGGAAAGACGGCTAGCGTGAAGCACGTGTCGAAAGAGCTCGAACGCGTCGCCGATCGTGCGCCGCGCAGGGTGGAAGTGGTTTACCTGAACTGCGAGGTCGTCAACACCCAGTATCGGATTCTCGCGACGCTGGCAAACATTTTCCTGGAGAAACTCGAGAAGCGCTACAGTGCGGGATACGTAAGTTCTCTCGGTTTTCCTGAAAGCGTTCCGATGACGGGCTGGCCGACAGATGAAGTCTACAGATGTTTCTTCAGGGCGCTCGACCACGACCCACAGCTCGCGGTGATCGTACTGGATGAAATTGATAGGCTCGTGCTGAAGAGCGGTGATAAAGTTCTCTACAATCTGACCCGCATGAATTCCGATCTGATGAAAGCGAAGGTGAGCATCGTGGGCATCTCCAACGATCTGAACTTCATGAGTTACTTGGGCCCCCGCGTTCGGAGCAGCCTCAGCGAGGAGGAGCTAGTTTTCCCTCCCTACAACGCGCTTCAGCTCAAGGACATATTGGAGCAGCGAGCGGGGATGAGCTACATTGACGGCGTGCTAGGCAACGGCGTGATCTCACTCTGCGCGGCCCACGCGGCGAGGGAACACGGTGACGCCAGGCGGGCCCTCGACCTGCTTCGCATCGCAGGCGAACTGGCCGAACGCGATGGTGTAGAGACGGTAACCGTGGCCCATGTCCGACGGGGCTTCGAGAAAATGGAGCAAGATAAGATGGTGGAAGTGGTCCGAACGTTACCCTCGCAGTCAAAGCTTGTGCTTCTCAGCGTTGTGCTCTTGACGGAGAGGAACTCGCACAAGATAGTGACGGGCGACGTGTACAGCGCATATCACAAGCTTTGCCGGCAGGTCGGATTGGACGTGTTAACGCAGCGCCGCGTCAGCGATTTGATTTCCGAGCTAGATATGCTCGGGATCATCAATGCCCAGATCATCAGCAAGGGTCGCTACGGGCGGACCAAAGAAATAACGTTGAACATCTCGCCGATTCAAGCGAGGGCGGCAGTTCAGGAGGAGCATCCCTTTGGCAGCGTTGAAGCGCTCTCCCTTCCACGTCAACTGACGTTCGCGTAGGAGATTTCCATGGACGACGCCTCTTTGATTCGCAAATTCATGGATGCGGACATGCAACTGACGTCGGACGCGCTCGACACGCTACACAGGTGGGAGGACACGGAGTCCGTGGCCGAGCGAGTGCTAGTTAACCTTAGAGAAATGGAAAGCAGGCCCTTTCTGGTAACGGCTGATCTCATTACAAAAATTCTCGAGGGAGAGAGCGCTAAAACAGGGGCCGTGCCCACGGTTCATCCACCCAAACCGAGCCTGCCTGAAGCGGGGGAGGCACCCGGAGCGAGAGAAATTACAGAAGAATTACCAGAGCTCACCCGCACCAAATTCAAACCGATGGCGGGTGAGTTCGAGCCCCGCGTCAAGGTGCTTAAGGATGTCACCGGGCGGAGCTACACGGAAGGGGAGCTGAAGGACTTTGTGAACGTGTTTAAGGATCGTTATGAGCGCTTGAGCAGCATCCTCCGGAAGCGCGTCGACTTTCACGATGCGATCCCGATCAGCAATCTGAGGAGATTCGATGATAGGGCTTTGGTGAAAGTAATCGGGATGGTCTCAGATAAGCGGGAGACCTCTGGGGGGCACGTAGTTTTAGAAATAGAGGATTTGAACAGTCGGGCGTCGGCGTGGGTCTTCAAGGGCCGGAGGGAGCTCATGCAAAAAGCGGCAGAGGTGGTCGTGGATGAGGTAGTCGGGATCGTGGGGGATGTGCGGAGCGGAGACCGCGCCCCCAGGTTGTTTGTCAGAGACATCGTCTGGCCTGATTTGCCCGCCACACACGAGTTCTCCCGCGCTGAGGACCCTGTCTGTGCGGCGCTGATATCGGACCTGCACATCGGGAGCGAGATGTTCCTAGAGGATGCGTTCATGAGGTTTGTGAATTGGCTGCGAGGTGGGGTGGGCAACGCAAAGCAGCGGGAGCTGGCGGGCAGGGTCAAGTACCTCGTGATAGCTGGCGACATAGTCGATGGGGTTGGGGTTTACCCCCAGCAGGAGGAGGAGTTGCTCATCAGTGATATTGTTAAGCAGTACGATGCCGCGGCTAAACTCTTAGCCCAAGTGCCTGAGCACATCACCATCATTATAGCACCCGGGAACCACGATGCCGTGCGCCCCACCGAGCCCCAGCCGGCGATCCAAGAGGATATCGCGGGAGGCCTCTACGACTTGAACTCGGTCATGGTCGGGAACCCGGTGTGGGTATCTCTTCACGGTGTTAATTTTCTGGTCTATCACGGGAGGAGCTTCGACGACTTAATAGCAACGATGTCCGGGCTGAACCGGCAAAAATCCACGCCCCCGATGGTCAAACTCCTGCAGAAGCGGCACCTCGCCCCGGTCTATGGAGGGCGCACGGCGATATCGCCGGAGCAGCAGGATTACCTCGTGATAGAAGAGGTGCCCGACGTGTTTCACTGCGGCCACATACACGTTTACGGTTACGAGCGGTATCGTGACGTAGAAGTGGTTAACTCGGGAACCTTTCAAGAGAAGACCATTTTCATGCGGCGGCTTGGGGTGAACCCCACGCCGGGAATCGTGCCCATCATCGATCTACAAACCCGCCAAGCCAGGGTGATTCATTTTGCGTGAACTCACTCAAGCTGCAGATTTGCTCTTGGATTGGTGGGGAACATTAGCAGAGCGAAGCGGGGGCCGGGTGCTACCTAAAAGGAAGGTAGAAAATCCTCCTCGGTCTGAGAAATTTTTTGCCTCCTGCCCAGCCCCCGCGCTCAAGGTGATTAGATATAGAAAAAATTCAGATTAGAGTGAGCAAATGACGGTTGCCAGTCAGGAAATAAGAGCTTACTTCAATGAACTTGATCAGCAAATCGATGAGATTTACGAGATAGCCAAGAAGGCCCGGGCGTTGGGTTATGACCCAGAGCTGGAACTGGAAATCCCTCAGGCTGAAGACCTCGCCGCGAGGGTCGAGAAACTCGTTGGACCGCCCGGCGTAGCAGAGGCGATACATGAGTTCGAGAAGGCGATGCCGCGTGAGGAGCTGGCTTTAAAAATAGCCGAGATGATCGTCGATGGTCACTTTGGAGGATTTCAAGACCAGCAGGCGGCGGAGCAGGCAGTCCGGACGGCGCTCGCGATAATAACAGAGGGTATTGTGATAGCGCCGCTTGAGGGTATAACCCATGTTGAGATAAGGAAAAATTTTGATGGCTCATCCTATCTCGCGCTTTACTTCGCCAGCCCGATTAGGTCGGCGGGAGGCACCGCAACTGCACTTGCCGTCCTCACTGGGGACTTCGTGCGGCGAAAGTTGTACTTGGGCCCTTACAAGCCGACCGATGACGAAATCGAGCGATTTGTGGAGGAGGTGGACCTCTATACCACAGATATCGCCCACCTCCAATACACTCCCCCATCCCCCGACGACATCCGAGCCGCTGTACGCAATATTCCCGTAGAGATTACAGGCGAACCTACTGAACGGGACATTTCAGTAACCGCCTATCGAGACCTAAAGCGGATAGGGCACAACCTCGTCCGAGGAGGGGCGATCTTGGCCTTGGTGGAGGGGGTCCTTCAGAAGGCGCCGAAGATAATGAAGTACGTGAGCAAGCTGAACATCGATGGCTGGGGCTGGCTTGCCGAGTCGATTTCCAAAGCACAGGCAAAGGAGGAGGCTGCACAGGCTTACCCGAAAGGGAGCAAGTATCTGAGTGAGGTGATTGCAGGCAGGCCCGTTTTTTCTCACCCGAGCCGGGAAGGAGGGTTCAGGCTTCGCTACGGGCGCGCAAGGAATACTGGCATAGCTGCGGTCGGCATCCACCCCGCGGCGATGACGATATGTGACGATTTCATAGCGATTGGGACTCAGCTCAAGATGGAGCGTCCAGGTAAAAGTGGTGCTGTGATGCCCGTGGACTCGATCGAAGGACCGATCGTCAAGCTCGACGACGGCTCGGTGGTTCAAGTGAATTCTGTCGAGCAAGCACTTGAGCTCAGGGACCGGGTCAGCGAGATCTTGTTGCTTGGGGACATCCTCATAGGTTTTGGCGAGTTTCTCGAGAACAACCACCCGCTCATGCCAGCCGGTTATTGCGAGGAGTGGTGGGCCCAAGAGGTCGAAAGGGCGCTGGAGGGGAAAAAATTCGACGCAGACTTATCTTCCTACCTTTCACCCCCCTTCTTGAAGCCCGCCCCATCCTTGGCGGTGGAATTATCTGAGAAATTCGAGGTCCCGCTTCACCCAGCGTACACATACCTTTTTCACGATATCAGCATCGAGGAGCTCCGAGAGCTGGGCAGTTGGCTGGTTGGAGGGGAGCCGGAGTTCGAGGATGGCAAACTTGAAGGACTTCGCTTAATTCTGAATCAAACACCCAAGCGAGTGCTTGAGGTCCTCGGGGTGCCGCATAGGGTCGAGGATGGACGCGTCTTAATTAAGAGTCATGTTTTCCCCCTCTGTAGGTGCTTGGGCTTGCTCGATGGACAGCGTTTGACAAGCAAGCGCCTCGAGGAGACGTTGCGCGCAAATCCATCTAAGGATGTTATGGAAATCGTTCAAGTCTTGGCTGGGTTTCCGGTGAAACGGAAAGCTCCAACCCGTATAGGATGTAGGATGGGCAGACCGGAGAAGGCAAACCCACGGTTGATGAAACCACCAGTGCACGTGCTTTTCCCCGTCAGCTTGCGCGGCGGGGCGACGCGTAGTGTGTTAAAGGCAGCCGAAGGTGGAGAAATTTATGTAGAGCTGGCAAGGCTGGAGTGCCCGAAGTGCGGGACCGTTGGCTTCACTCGAAAATGCCCGAAGTGCGGGACGATCGCAAATTACACACGGGCATGCCCTCGTTGCAAGCGTCCGACAAAAGAGGAGCGTTGCCTCGCGTGTAACGTCCGCACAGGGTACTTCGACCAGCGGAAGGTCGAGCTGAAGCCACTTATCGATGAAGCATTGCAGCGGTTGCATGAGGAAGCGCCGCCGGAGGTCAAAGGTGTCAGGGGCATGACGAGTGCCCATAAAATTCCCGAGCCCATCGAAAAAGGGATCCTGCGGGCGAAGCACCACATCTACGTATTCAAGGACGGAACGGTGCGATTCGATGCCACGGATGCCCCGCTCACCCACTTCAGGCCGCGGGAAGTAGGTACGTCCGTGGAACGGCTACGCGAATTGGGCTACGAGCGGGATTGCGAGGGGAAGCCGCTGGGGCGGGATGATCAGCTCGTTGAACTCAAGGTACAGGACATCATTCTCTCAAACACGTGCGCCGAGTACTTTCTCCGCGCGTCGAAGTTCGTCGACGAGCTGCTTCAGAAGTTCTATGGGTTGAAGCCGTACTACAACGCGAGCTGGCCCGCTGACTTGGCAGGGCACTTGGTCATCGGTTTAGCGCCGCATACATCGGTGGGCATTGTTGGCCGCGTCATCGGTTTCACCGACGCAAATGTCGGCTACGCGCACCCCTTCTTCCACTCGGCGAAGAGACGAGATGCAGACGGGGATGAAGATGCGGTCATTCTTTTGCTCGATGCGCTACTCAACTTCAGCAGGCGCTTCCTGCCCTCGAGGCGTGGCGGGAT
>JAUWBP010000066.1 GCA_030601665.1 Hadesarchaea archaeon
TGGAGCAGGGTGTCCTACTCGAGGACCTGACGCGCGTTGCGGGGCCAACGGAGCGCGCCATCACCCTCGAGGGCTTGAGGTGGGTGGGTAAGCAGCCCGTGGAGCCGGGCATCCCTATGAAACGCCTCGAGCGGTTGGCGAAACCATTGGAGCCCAGCATCTCCCTTAAGCGTCTCAAAGATATGGCGAGATCTCCACCGAAATCTAAGGCTCCCCCTGGGCGGGTGCCGGCAGCGCGAGGCGCGGAACCCGAGTCTATCCTCGAGCGCTTAAAGCGGGAAGAACTTTAGTAAGAAAAAGCGTGAGGAGGGGAAGCAGTAAAGCGATGAGCACGAATGAAATCTTGATGTACTCGATTGGGAGCGTGTTCTTCCTCTCGGCGCTTGCGTTCACGTACTACGCCTTCAAGAACCCGATTTTCGCAAGATCCATATACAGGGACCACTGTTGACTACTAACTACTATCTACTAACTAATGGGGGTAGAAAATGAACATCAAATGCAAAAATTGGGAGTTTCAGCGAAAGCAGTCAGAAAAACCCGATTTTCGCAAGATTTATATACCCTCTTTGTATAGGGACTACTAGCTACTATCTACTAACTAATGGGGGTAGAAAATGAACATCGAATGCAAAAATTGTGGATATAAATGGAACTACAAAGGCAAGTCCAACTACTACGCAACTTGTCCCCGATGTTTGAGGAAGGTGAAAGTTGTGGGAAAAAAATTAAGGTCGGCCAAAAAATGATTTTTTCTTTACCCGGGGTGCTCGAATGAGGGTGAAAAGGGGCCTGATACTGGGGATCTTTTCAGCAAAAGGGGGTGTCGGGAAGACTACAACCGTGGCCAACTTGGGTGCAGCTCTGACCCAGAAGCTCAAAAACCGCGTCGTCATAGTCGAAACCAACATGACCGCTTCAAACTTGGGTTTGCACCTCGGCATCCTAGATCCGCCCGTGGTGATTCAGGATGTCGTTTTCGGCAGGCTCAAGGTCAACGATGCGATTACCATTACCGACTATGGGCTCCACATCATCCCAGGCTCCGTTGCATTCACGGACGAGCTAGGCTCGATCGACCTCCGCGGCATCCTAGATGAGCTCACAAAAAAATACGATGTGGTCCTACTCGACTCCGCCCCCGGGTTCGGTCTCGAGGTTTTCGCGGGAATGAAGGCCTGCGATGAGCTTCTCATATGTTGTCAACCCAGGGTTCCTGCGATTGCAGGGACGCTCCAGACCTTCCGGGCCGCGGATCGCCTCAAGATCCCAGTGTTTGGGGTGGTCCTGAACCGGGTCACAGGCAGGCGCTTCGAGATCCCGACTTCTGACATCAAGCGAACTCTAGGGTGGCCGACCATGGCGGTAGTGCCGGAGGACGACATGGTCGCGGAAAGCGTGACCCGCGGAGTCCCTGTGGTCCTTCACGCCCCGAGCTCGCCAGTAGCAGTCGAGTACAGAAAGCTCGCGCAGGCGGTCCTAAGCCATCTAAAAGCTCGTAAGCGCATCGCCCCTCGCCGAAAACGCAAGGCTCGAAAACGAGGCAGAAGGAAGAAACGTAAACGCACATAACATGATAAGTTTCTCTATTAATTTCTAACACACCTGTGCTCCTTATGTATTACGTTTATTGCGTGCAAGTTTCCGTGTTATTTTAAGAACGGTTAGTTGGATGCATCCCTCACCAGCCCAACATTCTGTACACCTGGACTCTTTCCGAGTGTAATCGCCATAACAACTGGGCACTTTTCTTTTCAATCTATGACCTCCACTTATGTTTACAAAATCTCTCTTATACATTTTTTCCACCAAGAATCACTAAGCTGTTAAAAGGGCGCCATCGAAAGTAATGTTTAAACAATTTAGGCGCGGCAGCTTGTACGGATTTTTAAAGATGATTAATAAATAAGTATAGGACGCCCCGGTGGCTCAGCCTGGTAGAGCGACTGAAGTTAACTGTCGAAACTTGTAACCAGGCGCAGGAAATCAGTAGGTCGTGGGTTCAATTCCCACCCGGGGCTCCACCAAACCAACCCGGGACTCCACACTTGAGGGAGATAGAGATAATACACCAAGTGCACAAGCTGATGAAGGTGCTTCGATGCTGATCAAGCTCACCGAGGGGTTGGGTTTCTCTGCCGCCCACTTAATCATCGGGCATGAGAAATGCGAACACCTACATGGACACAACTATCGCGTGGGTGTGACCGTCGAGGGGGAGCCAGATGAGCGGGGCTTCGTCGTCGATTTCCTTGAGCTCAAGCGCATTTTGAAGCAGTTGTGTGGGCGCTACGATCATCAAATACTTTTACCCGAGAGCAACCGTGCTTTAAAACGCCTTTCCGAGGGGGCGAGCACCCGCATCGCCGTGCACGGGCGGGAGTATGAGTTCCCCAGCGATAATGTCGTTTGGCTTCCCGTGGTCAACACGACTGTAGAGGAGCTAGCGCGCGTGGTCGCAGATGAAGTGGTGCGGAATCTATCTTACCCGAACGTGCGTCGGATAACCGTCTGGGTTGAGGAGTCGCCGGGGCAGGGCGCGACCGAAGAGCGGCGAGTGAAGGCTTAACTTTAGCACCGTTCAGGGCACGAATTTCCCTGTACAAGTCTTGGGTTCAGCCCCGTAACGCTTATCTTCTAACGAGCAATTTTTCTCTGGGGTCGTGGGGTAGCTTGGTCTATCCTGTCGGCTTTGGGAGCCGGTGACTCGAGTTCGAATCTCGACGACCCCACCGTTTATGTAGGTGTTAGCTTAAGGTTATCTTCTTAAACCTTAAACGTTGATGGCGATATTTGGTAGGCGATAGGATGCGAGCGGTCATCAAGAACATTATCCCGCGCAAGATCCTCGATAGCCGTGGGGACCCGACGATCGAAATCGAGGTAGTGGTACGAGGCGGGCGCGGGGCGAATGTCAGCTTTGGTAGAGCGGCTGCACCTAGCGGGGTGAGCAAGGGAAAGCACGAGGTCATCGATTTTCCAGAAGGGGGGGTCGATGCATCAATTAAAAAAGTTCGTGGGCTTATAGCGCCGAAGTTGATAGGCATAGTCGCGAGCGAGCAGGAAAAAATCGACGGGTTGCTCCACGAGTTAGATGGTACCTCCAATTTTTCTAAAATCGGCGGCAACGCGGCGGTGGCTATCTCGATGGCGGTGGCCAGGGCTGCGGCATCCGCGCTCGGTAAACCATTGTATAGATATCTGGGCGGCGGCCGAGCAGTTCGGTTACCGCATCCGCTCGGCAACGTGCTCGGTGGAGGGGCGCATGCAGGCAAGATGGCCCCAGATATCCAAGAGTTCATATCGATACCATTCGGCGCAAAGAGATTCGTCGACGCGGCATTCGCGAACGCGCAGGTTCATAAGAAAGTTAAAACGCTCATCGAGGCAGAGGACATGACGTTTACCGGCGGCAAGGGTGATGAAGCGGCCTGGGCGCCGAACCTGAACAACCTCGACGCTCTCGGAGTCTTGGCGCGGGCATGCGAAGAGGTTGCAGGTGAGGTGGGGTTTGAGGTGAGGCCGGGCCTAGATGTTGCCTCGACCAGCATGTACAATGCAAAAAAACAAAAGTACGTCTATGAGCGCGGGAGCGTGAATCGGGATGGAGGGGAACAAATAGATTTCATCCTCAAACTGATCAAAACTTACAAGCTCTCCTACGTCGAGGACCCGTTGCACGAGGAGGACTTCGATGGGTTCGCTGAGCTCACGCGGAAGGCCAAGAAGCAGTGCTTAATCTGCGGCGATGATCTCTTCGCGACGAACGTAGGGCGGCTCCAGAAAGGTTTAAAAGTAGGGGCGGCAAATGCCGTGCTAATAAAACCAAATCAAATAGGGACGCTCAGCGATACGCTTGCGGCGGTAAAATTGGCGAAGAAACATGATTGTGTGACTGTGGTGTCCCATCGCTCGGGGGAGACTCCTGACGAAACCATCGCTCACCTAGCTGTGGCGTGGGGTTGTCCCCTGATCAAGGCGGGTGTGGCTGGTGGCGAGCGGGTGGCCAAACTTAATGAGTTAATTCGGATTGAAGAAGAACTGGGGAAGGAAGCTAAGATGGGGATATTACAATGAGCGCACCTGAGTTTGCTGAAGGCGTGGTCGGGCTGGTGGATTTCGACACCTACCTCTCGAGCGGTGTCCACATAGGGACCCGGCAGAAGACGGGCGCGATGGCTCCATTCATCTATCGCGTGCGGCCCGATGGGCTTTATGTGTTAGATGTTCGAAAGACTGACGAGCGCGTAAGTCTGGCTGGGAAATTTCTGGCACGATTTGAGCAGGCAAGCGTGATCGCGGTTTCGGCCAGACAGTACGGGCAGCGCCCGGCGCAGCGGTTTGGCGAGGTGACCGGAACCAAGGCCTTTGTGGGCAGGTTTATTCCGGGTACTTTTACAAATCCTTCCTTCAAGGGATACATTGAGCCATCTGTGCTTATCATCACCGACCCGCTGGCGGATGAGCAGCCCATGCGCGAGGCGGCTGAGGCGGGCATTCCCGTGGTGGGGTTCTGCGACACCGACAACGAAACGGCTGACATAGATATCATCATCCCAACGAATAACAAGGGGCGCAAGGCGCTCGCGCTAGTTTACTGGTTGCTAGCGCGCCAAGTGCTTCGGGAGCGAGGCGACCTCCCGCCGGAAAAGCCGTTCGAAGTTTCGGTCGAGGAGTTCGAGACCAAGTCGGTGGGTGAGTGAGTGAGGCCCCCCGTGGTCGCAGGGCAATTTTACGCTGGCACCCGATCGGCCCTTTTGGAGCAAATCGAGTGGTGTTATACTCATCCTCACGGGCCGGGGAAGATGCCGAAGGTGAAGGCTGGACCAAGGCGGCTCGTGGGCTTAGTTTCCCCCCACGCGGGCTACATGTACTCGGGGCCGGTCGC
>JAUWBP010000028.1 GCA_030601665.1 Hadesarchaea archaeon
CATGCGGGGGGGCAACCCATCAACTACACACATGTTCATCGTCAACCCATTCGCAAAGGTCAGCATGAGGGGACTTTTCTCAACCCACCCACCCACCGAGGAGAGAATTCGACGGCTCGAAGAGATGGCCAAAACTGGGCGGTTCTAGAACCCGAGCAAAGCTTGGCCGTAAAAACGCAGGAATATCTCGAAAATGATGACGGCAATGGTGAAAATTACCACACTCTTTGGCGAGATCTTGATACCGTGGCCTTCCTCTTTAAAATAGCGTATCAGCCCAGCGCCCGTGGGAGGCATCTCTTGCTCTCGCTTGCTCATCTCAGCACCAATTTTTTCTATACTTCTGGAGTTTAAGTCTATCGGCGAAGTTTCCTTCCTCCAAAGAAGGAATGAAAGCCACCCCATTTATAAGGTTTATAAGTTACTTTCGGTGCCCTCTCTCCCCGAAAATCGCTTGAGTTGGGCGCACCGAAAAAACATTTGGAGTTACAGGTGAATCATGATGCAACTAACCTGTCGATTCAGGCTCTATCCGTTGCGAGCGCAGGAACGAAAACTCCTTGCCGCGCTCGACCAGTGCAGATGGCTCTACAATCATTTTTTGGAGAAGCTGAACCAAAAGGAAGACGGCAGAACTCCCAGCCGCTACAAGCTTCAGGCAACTCTGCCGAAACTAAAGCAAGAGCACCCCGAGCTGAAGCAAGTTCACTCAAAAGTTTTGCAGATGGTTCTCCACCATCTCTACTCGAACCTCCGTGCTCTCACAGGGCTGAAGCGTAACGGCAGAAAAGTGGGCAGGCTCCGCTTCAAGGGGCGTGGGTGGTTCAAGTCATTCACCTACAGCCAATCGGGCTTCAAAATCACTGAAGGGCACGGGAAGCGCAGGGAGTTGTGGCTGTCGAAGATCGGCCCGATACCAATTGTGCTGCATCGTGACATCAATGGCGAGACCAAGCAGGTTCACATCAAGCGGGAGCATTCGGGAAAATGGTTCGCGTGCTTCAGCGTCAAAGTCGAGGCAACATCAAAACTCAAGAAGATTTCCAAGCCTGTCGGTATAGATCTCGGTATCGAGCACTACATCGCTGATACCGACGGCAACTTCGTCGAGCATCCTCACAACATCACCAAGAGTGAGTGGAAACTGAAGCGGGAGCAGTACAGGCTTTCCCGCAAGCGGAAGAATTCGAAGAATTGGGTAAAGCAGTGCACCAAGCTGGCGCTTATTCACGAGCGAATCAGGAACCAGCGCCTCGACTTTCTGCACAAGCTCAGTCGAGACTACGTTGACAACTACGACTTCATAGCAACCGAGGATCTAGATGTGAAAGAGCTGATCGAAAAGGCTCACAACGGCAAGAATCGTGCGGATGCCGCTTGGGCCACCTTCCTCCACATGCTCACTTACAAGGCCGAACGCGCTGGTAGGTGGGTCGTGAAGGTTGAGCCGAGAGGAACAACAGATAGATGTTCGAAGTGTGACGAGGTGGTTAAGAAGCCGCTCTGGATGAGAATACACAAATGTCCAAGGTGCGGTCTGGAGCTTGACCGAGACCTGAACGCCGCACGGAATATCCTTCAAGATGGACTGGAGCAAGTAGGTTGGGAACCAGCCGAATTCACGCCTGTGGAGATCGGGCCTCTACCCGCAAGGGCAAGCTCGGCCGTCGAAGCAGGAAGCCCCATGCGATAGTAGGGGTAGTTCACGTCTTTTCGCCTGAGCGGCTGGGGTTTTAATTACTCGAATGCTTAACTATCGTTGATTATAATGGCAAAATATGTTCCAGGTGCAAACATCGTCATCAACGGTTTCCTGACGCGGCTGGTTGAGGGTGAACTAGCAGGCAGCGAGATTGTTGTGGCCAACGCGGTCGTCGCTCAGCTCGAACATCAAGCCAAGCTGGGCAAGGACTCGGGCTTGATCGGGCTCGCGGAGCTCAGACGCCTACAGGAGTTGGCCGAGCAAGGAAAGATAAAACTGAGTTTCGCGGGAGAACGTCCAAGCGTTGAGCAAATGGCGGGTGCGGATTTTGGCACCATAGATGCTGTGGTCCGAGAGATAGCTCGCGCCCAAGGTGCGACCCTTCTCACGAGTAATGCCGTGATGTCCGAGGTCGCACGAATAGAAGGGCTGGAGACGAAGTACTTCGAACCCTCGCGCGTGGAGGAGAAGCCGAAGCTCCTGCGCTACTTCGACAAGAACACGATGTCGGTGCACTTGAAGGCACGAGTGCGCCCCATGGCCAAGGTTGGCCGCCCAGGTAGGTTCAAAGTCCAAGTCCTGGATGAGAGACCGCTTGAGGAGGCGGAGCTTCGCGAGATGGCGCGCGAGATTCTCGAGTTTGCCACGCGCGACCCTGATGGCTTCATTGAGTTCGAGCGTAAAGGTGCTAGCATGATACAGTTCCGCGAATACCGCATCGCCATTACCCGCCCCCCGTTCAGCGATGGATTTGAGATTACCACCGTCCGACCAATTGTGTGGGTGCGGTTGGAGGACTACAGATTGTCCGAGAAGCTGAAGGAGCGATTGCGGGAAAGCGCGGAGGGTGTGCTTATCGCTGGTCCGCCTGGTGCTGGTAAGACAACTTTTGCCCAAGCGTTGGCGGAGTTCTATCACTTGCAGGGAAAAATAGTCAAGACGATGGAATCCCCTCGCGACCTCCAAGTGAGCGATGAAATTACGCAATATACCGCTCTGGAAGGCGATATGGCGAAGACGGCGGACCTGCTTCTCCTTGTGCGCCCAGATTACACAATTTACGACGAGTTGCGGAAGACGGGCGATTTTCAGATATTTACTGACATGCGCTTGGCTGGGGTGGGTATGGTAGGTGTGGTGCATTCAACGCGAGCAATCGACGCCGTGCAAAGATTAATCGGGCGAGTAGAACTCGGGATGATTCCAATGATCGTCGACACTGTGATTTTCATAAAGGATGGCGAAATCAGGCAAGTCTATTCGTTGAGGTCCATGGTCAAAGTCCCGTCCGGCATGATGGAAGCGGACCTAGCGAGACCGCTGATTGAGGTCTTGGATTTTGAAACGAACGAGCCGCGTTACGAGATATATACATTTGGTGAGCAGGTTGTCGTTTCAGACCTGCGAAAACAGATGCGTCAGAGAGAACAGATGCGTCCGAGGTTCCGGGGCAGACCAAGAGGAAGATGGAGATAAACTAAACTCCCTAGTTATCTCTCTTGGGACATGAATTGATGCTGGAGGGCAACGACTTCAGTGCTGTCCTTGGCGTGGACGTAAGCTTCGAGCGGCTCGCGGTTCAGATCGAGAAAAGTCGGCCCCCACTTGAAAATGTTTAGGATTTCTTTCGCGCGGGCCTCATCGCCTAAGATAAACAAGGCCGCTGCGAGTGCTTCGGCAGTGCTTAGCGTAGTAGGACGTCCGTAGTAGGTGGGGTTTGCAGCGACCAGATAAGGCAAGGCACGGGGCACCATTCGCGCTCGGATGCGGGAAATCTGTTCGATTTGCTTCCAAGAGCAATCGAGCGCCACTAATCCTTGTTTCCTCGCAATCTCGGCGTCCTCTCCAGAAAGCGCCCGTTCCGCAAATGGATCGAGCAAGATTGCGTTTCCCGGCAATCCCTGGGACTGAAAGACCATCTGGATTTTCCCAAATCGATGTAAGCGCATCGCGGTACACTTCTTCGGGTCGCATTCCCGAGCGTTGTACACAACTAGTTTCATCGGCCTCGGTCATACTTGAGTTGATAAACTTTTAAGTCATGATTGAACAAGGCGGGTTGGGCACCCCATGGCCAAGCAAGTGCTTTCCAACGTGACCATTCTCGAGGGCGAGGAGCTTGAGCTTGTACAAGGCTACCTCGTGGTCCGTGATGGCTCGATTGAAAAAATTTCTGAAGGCTCCCCCTCGGGGCGGGCCATCGATCTGAAAGGAGGGTTCATTTTGCCACCCTTCGTTAACGCGCATACACACGTCGCTGATTCCGTCGCCAAGGAGCTTTACCTCGGCAGGACACAGCCCCGGGTAGTCGGTCCAGGCGGGAAGAAATTTCGTGCTCTGGGCTCACGTTCGCGCAGCGAGTTGCTCGCATCGATTCGCGCGACGCTTCAGGACATGTTTCGCACTGGCACTCTAGCCCACTGCGATTTCAGGGAGGGTGGAGCGAAAGGGGTCGAGCTCCTTCGGGAGGCATCGCACAAAGCGGTAAAATCAATTATCATGGGGCGCCCGTTCGCGCTCGAAGAACTGAACATTGTTTTAATAAAATCAGATGGGATCGGTTTGCCTTCGCTCGACGCTTTCGATGAAGGGGGGCTTCGATCAATCGCTGATCAAACCAAGCGCGCGAAGAAATTTCTCTCGTTTCATGTTGCAGAGTTAACGTCTGCCCGAGATGAAGTCGAGCGAGCACTTGAACTCCGCCCATCTTTTATAGTTCATGCTACCCACGCGAACGAGGAAGATTTCGTTTCAGTTCAAAAGAATGGTGTTCCCGTTGTGTTTTGCCCGAGGGCTAACAGCTTGCTGGGCGTCGGTGTACCTCCCATCCACCTCGCGCTAGCAACCAACGCTCGTTTTTGTATCGGAACGGACAACGCGATGGTCTGCCAACCGAACATGTTTGAGGAGCTCTCATTCGCTTGGGCGTGCATTCGCCGCGCCAATCCAGCAGCGGGGGGCGAGGAGGCGCGCAAACTCCTTAAAGCCGCGACGATTGAACCCCTAAAACTTTTCAATTTGCCGTGGGGGCCCATTGAGGAGGGGGGCAGCGCGACATTCATGGTGCTCACCCGCGGAAACAATCTTACGGACCTCACCAACGTGCATGCGGGATTGGTTAATCGAGCGCGAGCGGACAACATCCGAGCGGTTTACGCGAGCGGAAAAATTTTATAAGCTTGAAACGTCAAGAAAAAATGGTGTTTTGGGGAGCTAACTAGCATAGCGAATGGTGGGTGAGGAGGCATGCAGGTCAAAGGTGTGATGACCAAGGAGGTTAAGTGGGTAGAGATACCCGGTACCCGAGCTGAGGCCCTTGATCTCCTGAAGAAAATAGGTGCAAGCTCGGTCCCCGTGGTGAAGCGGGGTACCGATGAGCTCGTTGGGATGGTGAGGCTTCGCAAGTTGTTTGAGAACCCCGGCGAGGAGCAGCTCGCGATGCTCGTCGACCGTGACGTTCCGACGGTTTCGATAAACGATAAGCTCGAGGAAGCAGTGAATCGTCTGCTCAAGGCTCGTGTCCGAAGATTGCCCGTGCTAAAGGACGGGAAACTCGTTGGGATAATCACAGTCCACGACATCATCTCCCGCGCGATTGCCGAGATGAAGGTGGAGCGCCCGGCATCAGATTTCATGCGCTCACATGTTATCGCCGTGTGGGATGGGACCCCTCTGAGGGCCGCGGTGGGGATTATGGACTTCTCCGGCTTCCGAGCTCTGCCCGCGATCGACGAGGGCAGCAACCTAGTCGGGATCATTGATGACTCGGATATCATTAAAGTGAGTGGTATTGAAACCGAGTCACGAATGAGCCAGATGACGGGGCGAAGCGAGGGCGATAGCTGGACATGGGACAGCGAAAACCGGATCTACATCACCAAGCGGGAGCTGAAGATCCCGGATAAGCTCGTGTTGGACGTGATGACGAAGGATATCGTGACGATAACGCGCAAGACTACCGTGAGCAGGGCAGCGCAGATCATGCGGCAGCATCGGATCGAGCAGACTCCCATTTTGACTGCGGAGGGCAAGCTCACGGGCATCGTGCGGGATGTCGATCTGCTCCGCGCTTTGGTTGAGTAGCGATACTTAATTTTTTAGGGTTCTAAAACGCTTCCAATTGCGGTGTGGCGGTGGCCAAAAAGCACGAAGAAGTTATGGAGCTTGCTAAACGGCGCGGGTTCATCTGGCCTTCCTTTGAGATCTATGGCGGTGTGGCAGGTTTCTACGATTTTGGGCCGCTTGGAGCACTCCTAAAAAATAAGATTATCCAGAAGTGGCGCGAGTTTTACGTGGTTCGAGAAGGATTCTTCGAGATAGATTCGCCGAGCATTGTGCCCGAGGAGGTCCTGAGGGCGAGCGGGCATGTCGACCACTTCGTCGATGCAATGGTTGAGTGTCAGAAGTGTAGGTCAGCTTTCAGGGTCGTGGACTTGGTGCTCGAACAGACAGGTAAGGGCATCGAGGGGATGTCGAAGGAGGAGATGGATCGGTTCGTTAAGGAACACAAAGTGCGCTGCTCAGACTGTGGAGGCGAGCTGGGAAAAATTTTTGATTTCAACGCGATGTTTCGAACGGCGATCGGGCCGGGGAGCCAGCGCGTGGGTTACCTGAGGCCCGAGACCGCACAGGGAATTTTCATCGATTTCAAACGGCTCCAGCGCTACGCGCGGGGAAAGCTGCCTTTTGGGGTGGTGCAGATCGGCAAGGGCTATCGTAACGAAATCTCCCCGCGTCAGGGTATCATAAGGCTTCGCGAGTTCACGATGGCAGAGGCTGAGGTCTTCTTCGACCCCGAGGACCCACACCACCCACGGTTTTCCGAGATGGCTGGGGAGCAACTCAGGCTCTGGCGGGCGTGCGATCAGATCAAGGACAGGGAGCAGTTAACCGAGACGACGGTCGAGCAGGCGGTCGAGCGGAAGGTGGTATGCAACGAGCTCATGGCCTACTATCTCGCGCTCACCAAGCGCTTTTTGATAGACCTGGGCATCCCAAACGGGGTGATTCGCTTCAGGGAGCAAACCCCCGGGCAACGGGCCCATTATTCGAGCGAAACTTGGGATGCCGAGGTTTCGACTGAGCGGTTCGGCTGGGTTGAGGTCGCCGGGCTTGCCTACCGCACGGATTACGACCTCTCTCGCCACGCCCAGTTCAGCAAGGAGGACATGACGATATTTTCCGCGGATAAAAAGCGAAAGGTGCTCTGTCATGTGGTAGAGCCCTCCTACGGGATTGATCGTCCATTTTACTGCTTGCTCGAGCACTCGTACGTGTCGGAGAAGGAGCGCAAGTACCTCCGGCTTAAGAAGGAGCTGGCCCCGATCGAGGTCGGCGTTTTCCCCTTGCTTAACCGCGCTGGCATGCCCGAGAAGGCCCGGGAGGTGCTCGAAGGTTTGAAGTCAAGGGGGTTCATGGTGGAGTACGATGACGCCGGTTCCATCGGGCGCCGTTACGCGCGCGCCGACGAGGTGGGCACACCCTACTGTGTCACGATCGACCATCGAACGCTCGAGGAAGACACGTTGACGGTCAGAGATCGGGATGCGACGAGTCAAGTCAGGGTTAAAATCGAGGAACTCCCCCGAGTGCTGCGCTCGCTGTTGTGCGATGAGATTCCCTTCTCGGAAGCGGGCGAGCCGGTTAAAAAACGAAGTGAATCATGATGGGCAGCGCCACGAAAAGGGAGAAGAGAGTGAGGTAGAACACCATCGCCCCGTAGAGCTCGAGGTCCAGCTTGAAATTGTAGGCTAGGAAGAAGTTGAAGACGGCTGGCGGCATCATCGCTTGAATGAGCGAGGGCTTGGGCGAGATGTCGGTGGCCACGCTCAACCCGACCATCCCTATCAACGCCAAGACCACGAGCGGGCAGACCAAGAACCTTATCGCGCCCACGGTCGCCAGCTTCGACAAGTACTTGCGGGGGTTGACGATGGGCATTTGGTAGCCGACGAACAGGAGCATCATGGCGAAGAATGGCTTGGCGAGGTAAACGTCAAATGTATTCCGTGCCACATCCCACAAGTGAGCATGAAAACCGACGAAGAGCAGCGCCGTTATGAGCGCCATGGTTGCGGGAAAAATGAGCACATTTTCTAGCACGAACCGCAGGCTTACGCGTCGATTGCCAGCGGACGACGCGAGAGCCACCCCAAGGACCAAGTGTGGAATCCCTATCGACACCGCGTAAAGGCTCGCGGGTCCCAAACCCCCAATTCCGACCAGGGCGTATACCATGGGAAGGCCGAGGTAGGTGACGTTCATGAATGAGGAGTTCAAGGTGACCGCGATGGTCGTTTTTCGGTCGTGGCGCATGAGGGTCGAGAGCCCCCCCGCCAGCACGAAACAAACGCCCAACCCCACGAAGGCAAAAACTGCTGCGTTGCTGAACCCTAAAATCTGGTCTAGGCTGTAGCGGGCTATCGAGACGAAGACCACGGTCGGCAGTATCACCCAGAGGATCCCCACGTTGAGGAGGCGGAATGCGGGCTTCGTGATGGGTTCTAGAATTTTGATGTGTCGTATGGCGACTCCGGCCATGATGAGCCCAAACGCGTAGAGGGCGGGCGTTAAGTAATCTCCCGGCGTGGGCTTCACCAGCTAAGTGTTTACTTAATCTCCTTCAAAGCTTGCTCGAGTATCTCCAATCCGACATCAGCTTGTTCACGCGTTAGGATGAGCGGCGGGGCAAGCCGTAGCGAGGACACCCCGGCGCCGAGGAGCACGAGCCCGCGTTCGAAGGATTTCGTCATGAGTTTATCCCTTTCAGCCGTTGCTGGCTCCTTCGTCCCCCTGTCCTTGACAATCTCGACGCCGATCATCATGCCTTTGCCCCGGACATCACCAATCAGCTCGTATCTTTCGGCGAGCTCCTTGAGCCTCTTGAGCAGGTACCCACCAACCTCGGCGGCATTTTCGGTGAGCCGATCGGTTTTGAGTATATCCAGCGTGGCGAGTGCTGCCGAACATCCGACCGGGCTCCCGCCCATCGTGTTCTCATGGGCTCCGGGCTCCCAGTCCATGAGCTCTGCTCGCGAGACGGTCGCGCCGAACGGCAGGCCGCCGGCTATCCCCTTCCCTATCATCACGATATCCGGTTCGACCCCCCAGTGCTCGCACGCGAACCACTTGCCCGTGCGGCAGAGGCCAGACTGGATTTCATCCGCCACGAAAATTATGTTGTTCTCCCTGCAGAGCTTTGCGAGGGCCTGCAGGTATCCATCGGGAGGAACTATGTAGCCGCCGGCACCCTGAACTGGTTCGACGACCATGCAAGCCAGGTCATCTGGCGGAATCACCTTCTTTAACATTATTTTCTCGATGTAGTCGACACACCACAACCCGCAATCGGGATAGGTCTGCTTGAAGGCGCAGCGATAGCAGTAAGCGTATGGCACGTGGAAAACCCCCTGCATCATCCCCTTGAAGTGGCGGCGCGAGGCAAGGTTTGTGGTCGTGAGCTGGAGGGAACCCATCGTTCGCCCGTGAAAGCCCCCGATGAAGGCGAGCACGTAGAAATTGCGGGTATGCCACTGAGCGATCTTAAGGGCGGCTTCAACGGCCTCCGTGCCCGAGTTCGAGAAGAATACTCGCTTCTTGAAATTGCCCGGCGTTATCTCGAACAACCTCTCCGCGAGCTCCACCTGAGGGAGCGTGTAGAAATCGCAGCTGTTGATGAAAATGAGTTCGTCCGTCTGCTTCTTGATCGCATCCACCACCTTGGGATGACGATGTCCAACATTTGTCACGCCGATGCCCGAGCTCAAGTCCAAGAAGACGTTTCCGTCGACATCTTTCACCCACACCCCGTCCGCCTCGACACCCACGAGGGGAGCGGTGCGCGTCAGCGAGGGCGAGATCACCGCGTGGTCCCGCTTGATCAACGCTCTCGCATTTGGGCCCGGCGGCGTCGTTACTATCCTCGGTTTTTTCATTTCTCCCACTCCATCATCCCCCTATCCTCGTCGTGCTTTGCAATCGGCTTTAGGGTTGATAAATTTTTTTGTCGCAAAAACTCCCTTGATGTTGTTTTAAAAATATATTTTAGAGTATAGATAAACTTAAATAGATATAATGTAGTATACATTTTAGGAGA
>JAUWBP010000078.1 GCA_030601665.1 Hadesarchaea archaeon
CCTAGCCATCGGAGGTCCCGGCGGATGAGCTCGTACATCTCAAGCAGCGCGTTCTCGGGGTTCGTATCCTCGAAGCGCAGGATGAACTTGCCCTTGTACCGGCGGGCGTACTCGTGGCTGAGCAGGGCCGCCCGAACGTGGCCTATGTGGAGCGGCCCGTTAGGGTTCGGGGCGAAGCGGGTGATGACCATCTGATATTTTTCGACATTGGAAAGCTCGGGCAAACCGCGCCGCTCCTCGGGCTTCGGTCGCTCCACGGGTCCCACCTTGCGAAGGCGGAAGAGTTGCTCCTCGTTGGGGAGCTCGTTGACCTCAGCCACGACCTGCTCGACCAGCGCGGAGAGCTCCTTGATCTTGGAACGCCACCCCGGCAGCTCCGCCACCAGCTTCCCCAACACGGCCTTTGCACTCGCTCGCCCCTCGTACTCGAGGGCGTTCGTGAGTGCCCATCGGAGCGCTTCCCTGCGGATGTCCTCCAATCGATCACTCAACAGACATTCTATTGACGATGCAAATAAAGCTGAAGTCGGTACATGAACCTAGGGGCTCAAAAAAAACAAGCTAGGAAAGAAATACTTCGTTTGTTGTCAGATAGCATTTCTAATAGAAAAGTGTCTTTTGAGGGATTTTGGACGAATAATTTCTCAAATGTTAATCGAAAGTCAAAGTCTCAAATGGCACGGGAACTTTCAGAACTACTGACCCTATCAAAACTCCCGTTTGATCGTGAAATCCGCTAACTCCAACAAAACTTCCTTCGCCTTTGACTCTGGTAACGCCTTCAGCTTCAATTTAGCTTGGGTGACGAGCCCCCGCGCTCGTTCGGCCACGTAATCGATTGCGCCCGCGCGCTTGAGTACGTCGATCGCAGCCTTTAGCTCAGCTTCCGAGGCATCACGCTTGCCGAGCGCGCGCAAGAGCGTGTCTTTGTCATCCGGGGGTGCAGTGGCGAGAGCCCTAACCACCATGAGCGTTCGCTTGCCCTCCCGAACGTCGCTTCCAATTGGCTTACCAAACTTTTCCTGTGCACTAGCCACGCCAAGCACATCGTCCTGCATTTGAAATGCCATCCCGATCAATCGTCCGTATTCAGCGAGCGCGCGGACTTGCTCGGGCTTTCCCTTTCCCGAGAGGGCCCCTACTTTCGCGGATGCCTCAAGGAGCGCCCCGGTCTTCCCGCTGACCATGCGCATGTACTCGATTTCGCTCACGTCGGCGCGCTCCTCAAACAGCATGTCGAGCGCCTGCCCCTGACAGATCTCGAAGCTCGCCTTGCTTAAAGTATCGAAAAGCTCGACTGCGTGCGCGCCGTCCAACCCAAGTCGCTTGGCGTTCGCTGCTGCCGCCTCGAACACCTTCGCGAAGAGGGCGTCGCCAGCTATGATTGCAATGGGCTCCCCCCAGAGCATATGAACCGTCTTCACGTTTCGCCTGAACTCGTCCCGATCCATGATGTCGTCGTGGATGAGGGTGAAGTTGTGCAGAAGCTCGAGCGCCGTCGCTGTCTCGAGCGCGTCCTCCGCCCTCCCCCCGACCGCCTCGCAGGCCGTGAGCGCCAAGCACGGGCGGAGCCGCTTCCCGCCCGCCTCAAGCAGATGTCTCGTTGCCTTTGCTAAAATTTCTGGCTCGAGTCCACGGGGCACCAAGCGATCTATCTCCCGCTCGACCATGCGAGCTCGTTCTTCGAGGTACTTCAGCACATCCATTAATCCAACCTCAGGCACGACCCATTTCGGAGCAAGTGCAGGTGCCCGCTCGGGTACCCAAGCTCCCGCCCAAGCTCGGCCATCAGCCTAAGCTTGTCCATGGTGCTATGGCAGGGGATTAGATGTTCGGGCTTTGCGAACTCAAGGAACTCTTTGGTGTCGATTCGCCCGGCATGACCCGATACATGGACATCGCGGTGGATGCTGGCTCCCTGGGCACGGAGCTTAGTCTCCAGGAGCTCGCGATTGGATACATTTATCGGGTTCGGGATGACGCTCGCGGAAAAGATCACCTCATCGCCCCGTCTGACCTTGAACGGAAGCTGTCCATTTGCGATGCGCGAGAGCACCGACGTCGGCTCCCCCTGGTGCCCAGTGCAAACTAGCACGTAATCGCCCTTTGATTTCTCGATTTCACGAAGTAGGTTGTGCACCGCGTTCGGGCGTCCATGAATGCGCAACTCAGGCGGGAAGTCCACCAACCCAAGGTCGATCGCGGCCGCGCAGTAGTTACGGAGCGAGCGCCCGACCATCACGGGAGTGCGGCCGAGCTCGAATGATAGATCAACGATTGATTTTAACCTAGTGATGTGGGACGAGAAAGTCGTCACGAGCACCGCCTCGCCGGTGGAGTTCGCCTCACTCATCGCCTCCCGGAGCATCTCCCGTGCGTGTCCTTCCGAGGGGGTGGGACCTGGTTCGTCCACCCTTATCGCCCCGACCAGAGCCGCGAGCAACCCATCGCTGGCAAGCTGCTTCAGGCGCGTACGATCAGTTTTATACCCAATCAAGGGCTCCTCATCAAGTTTGAAATCGCTTGCGCAGAGCAGGGTTTCATTTGCACCGCGAACGGCGACGAAGACCGTCTGGAGGATGCTGTGGGCGGCGGGGATGAACTCGAATTCGATGTCACCCACGCTCACGCTATCCCCTGGCATCATAACACGAAGCTCGTTCTTGACTTTGAAGGTGCGCTCTTCACGGATGAGGCGCTTGACCAGCTCAAGGGTGAATGGCGTTCCGTAAATTGGGGCGTTGTAAGCGCGCGCAAGTTTTCCCACCGCGCCTATGTGGTCGAGGTGCCCGTGGGTGAACACGATTGCCCGAACTTTCCGCTTGCGGATCGATCTGTCGTCGGGAATCCCATTTATGTTTATGAGCTCCTCTCGACTCATTTCCCCTAGCTCGGCGTCCTCGAACGCCATGATGCTGTCAAGCCTTATCCCCATGTCCACGATGATGTAGTTTCCGTCGAAGCCTATGGCGGTCATATTTTTGCCGACTTCACCTAGACCGCCGAGAGGCAGTATTTCAACCGTCATCGTTTCTCTCTCCTCCCCAAGTGTCGGGATTCAGGCCGCGGGCAAGGAACCACTCACGCGTCTTACCCGTGATTACCAACGGCGCTTCCCTGAGCTCTTGAATTCGCTTGCAGCCCGTGAGAAACATCGCCGCGCGCAGCTCCGAGATGAAATCATTTAAAAGCCCAACGACCGCATGCTTCCCTTTCGACGCAGCTCGGAGGAGTGGAAGCGCTACCCCGACGAGATCGGCACCGAGCGCGAGAGCCTTCGCGACATCGAGCCCTGTGCGCACCCCGCCGCTCGAGATTACCGGCACCCACACCCTGACTGACCTAGCAACCTCTGCGGTGCAAACGGCAGTTGGGATTCCCCAGTCCCAGAAGGTGGCGCCTAGGTGAGCCCGTTCCGTCGACCGAAACATCTCCACCCCAGCCCAAGCAGTTCCCCCAGCTCCGCTGACATCAATCGCCTTCGCGCCTGCCCTCACGAGCTTTCGGGCTGTCTCCGCGCTCACCCCACTGCCTGTTTCCTTTGCTATCACGGGGATATTGAGCCCCTGACAAATCTTTGTAAGATTCCTTAGGCCTCCTCGATACTTGGGCTCCCCCCCGGGCTGCGCGAGCTCCTGCAGGGGATTCATGTGGATTGAAAGCGCATCGGCATTGATCATCTCGACCGCTCGATAGGCCTCCGCTATGCCGTAACCCTGGGTAAACTGGGGTATGCCTAGGTTGCCCACGAGAAACACGTCTGGGGCAACGCTTCGGACCTTATAGGTATTCACCAGCTTCGAATTCTCGAGTGCTGCGCGCTGGCTACCCACACTGAACGCCAAACCAAGCTCCTGCGCTGCCGATGCCAAGACTAAGTTCAGCTTTCGCCCCCGCTGATGTCCACCCGTCATCGAACATATCATAAGCGGTGCCTCCAGCTTTGCCCCGAGGAAGGAGGTGCGCGGGTTGATGTCCTCGAGGTCGAGTTCCGGAAGGGCGTTGTGCACGAACTCCACGTCCCTAAAACCCGGGGACTTGAAAAGGCTCTCGACATTCCTCTCCAAACAAATTCGAATGTGATCAAGCTTGCGGGCAACAGTTCTCCTGCTCATACCCTCACCTCGCCACCACGCGTGTGCCGAGCCCCCTTTCCCCGAGGATAGCCCGTCTCAGGGTACCGGGCTTCGTCGCGTTAACTATCTCTGCCTCCATCCC
>JAUWBP010000092.1 GCA_030601665.1 Hadesarchaea archaeon
GCTTGATCTTCCCGAGCTTAAGATGCCCACGGAGCACCTTCAGCTGCTGGATGAGGCATATAAATTTGAAACGACGGTAGAACCGGGGCACGCTCGCTTCGCTTTTCCAACGCGAATCTCCGGGTTCGTCGACGAGTGGTACAATGTATTGCTACACGTCCTTCGCGAGCGCTCGGATATCAAGATCCCCTCGGCTGATCTCAGGGAGCTCGCCAAGCGGATGTCGAGCTGGCTCACCTACCAATGGCTCGAGCCCCTCAGCTACGATGACAAACTCACCGACATTTACATCCCCGCCCCGCCCGAGCTTCAGTCGGTTCGGGTTGTCCACGAACGTTGGGATATGTGCGAGACCGGTATCCATTGGACGACGCCGGCGTTATTGGGGTTTGGGGAAACTCTTGCTTCTCGCCTCGCGACGTCGTTCGACGAAGTTCGCCCACAGTTGGACATTGAAATTCCCGAGCTTGGGATGCGATTGTTTTTGAGTCGGTACCCGGCGATATGGTCGAGGAGCATTGCGGTATCGGTCAGGAAGCGCCGCCGCCGAGCCTGGACCCAGCCACTCTTCCTCGAGCGGGGGACGCTCACGCCCCTTGCTAGCTCACTCGTGAGCAACCTCATCAGGCGAGGCGCTTCTGCTTTTATCATAGGTGAGATGGGGAGCGCAAAGACCAGCGAGGTCGAGACGCTCGTGCCCGAGATAGGCCCCCATCAACGCATCATAGCATTTCAGGATACAGAGGAGCTCCACCTGGATGAGTTCGTTGCACACGGTTATTCAATTGAGAACGTGCGAATTGCCGACGCCGAGCAGCTCCAGCGCCAGATCGATGCCTTCCTTCGAGGGGGCGCGGCATACTGGCTCATCACGGAGGTGCGGGTTATGGAAGCGGTTCGGGCGGCCTTGTCGGCAGCGGCGCGACAGGGAAGTCAGCCGATCGTGAGCAGCTTTCACGCCCGCTCGAAGCGCGAGATGTTTGATCTGGTTTGCCGCATCATGGGGTTGCATGAGGCAGCCTACAAATACGTTGATCTCATCGTCAGCACTGCCCGCTTTTCCACACCTAGCGGCACCATCAGACGGGTGATAGAGATGGCCGAGGTGCTTAAGGATTGGGATGAAAAGCCGAAGTATGCCGAGCTTTTCACCGACGACCGCAGACGCGATTTGCTCGTGCCAAAAAATTTCCTTCGCGGTGACAGGCGCCTCCTCGAACGCTTGAACTCCTCCGATCTTTCTAAACTCAACGTCCTAGATGCCGCTAAGCGATTGGACTTCGTGCCACCCGAAAGGGGCGGAAGCCAGCTCGTGCCCACGATGTGCAAGCGGTTCGCAATAAATGAGCGAGATTTCCTCAAGGGTATTCTCGCGGAGGCAAAGATGAAATCCGACTTGCTTGGTTTGGCCAGACGTACTGGCAACGCGAGCTATCTCGAGCTCCCCTTTGTGAGCCGTGCCTATGACGTTTATTTCATGCTTGTCAATGAAAACGCTCCAGAATACGGGCGCGTTCTAAATGGGTGGCAGAGTTGGCTGAGAGCTCTCTGAAGGTCGAGGAATGGCTTCACGTGAGCGAGGATGTACGGGAGATCTTGGAGCGCCTCAAGCGGGCGGAGGAGCGCCCACCCTCTTTTTACGAGCGCCTGTGCAAGTTGGGCAACAAAGTCTTCGGCGGCCTCACGCGTGGGATGAAGGTCACCGAGAGCACCAAGCGTGAGTTGAGGCAGGCGAAGATTCGAATTTCATCGGGTGAGTATTGGGCCGGCTTTTTCCTCGCCCTCAGCATCCCCGTGCTCGTGAGCGTCCTCGCTTGGCTGCTGATGGGGCTGACTGGGTCCGACCTGCTCGCCCTTTGGTGGCTCCCCGTGTTGGGCTTGGTGCTAGGCTGTGCATTGGGAATGATCTTCTATCTTTACCCCCCGAGCTTGGCTGGGATAAAGCGGAGCGAGGCTCAAGGGGATGCAATCCACACGATAATGTTGCTCAGCTTCGCTCTCTACCATAAGCCGGACCTGCGCGGGGCGACGATACTAGCGGCCAACGAGAGCAAGGGGGAGCTCGCAGGGGATCTTCAGCGTGGGCTACTTGAGCTCGATACCCGCCGTCGCTACGAGAGCGTCCGACACATGCTAACGGTGCTAGCGCATCGCTGGGGCGAGATCGACGAGGGCACGAGGCAGGCACTCTTCGACATCCTGCGCTCAACGGGCGCTCGGGAGGAGGCTTCCCGCATCTCCGACGTGAGCCGGGCTCCGCAGCGCGTGCTCGAGGGCAGTGAGGCCCAGCTCAACAAGCGCTTGAATGCACTAGTGATGCCGACCATGGCCTTCATAGTATTCGGCTCGCTCGCGATTGTCGGGGTTATTGGTTTGTCCCCGCTCTTCGGCGTGATAGGGGCAAATTTTGTCCAGTTGCACTTTTTCGTGCTTGCATCCCTTTTGCTTGTAGCGAGCTTTTTCGCCTTCACCACCTACATGAGCAGGCTCAGGCCCATGACCCTACCATCACCCGAGATCCCAGAGGATGATCCGCGCCTGTCGCGTGGCAAGGCGAGGACCTCTGAGGAAGGTGTGCCACTCTGGCTGCTGCCGCTCTCGATTTTTATCGTCCTCGCTTGGCCTGGCTTCCTCTACTTCGCGGGCGTCAGGACCGGTGTGCTGGGATCCCTCGCTCAGGGGGCGAACGCGTTTTGGTTCATTTGGGCAACGGCTGCGGCAGTTGCGGTCCACGCCCACCTCTACACAAGGAAACGAAGACGACTTAGAGAGGAGGAGCGAAGGAAAGCGGTCGACTGGGGAGCAGCGTTCAACACCATAGGCTCGCGCGTGATCGATGGAAAACCGATGAGTCAAGCGATGGTTGAGACCGCCGAGCTGATGCCCGGGTCACCCGTTGCGGACCAGCTCCGAGCGATCGTCGGGAGCACCGAGAGATATGCGATAGATGTGCATCGCGCGCTCTTCGGGCGAGGGCTAGCTAAACGTACCCGCAATCCCCTCATCAGGAGCTTCTTGAACGTGATCACGCGCATCCGGCGGAGCTCGGAAGTGGCGTCGGGACGGGCATGCATGATGGCAGCGGACTTCATATCGACGCTGCACCGGGTTGAGCGCCGCTTCCGCGAGCGGATAGGGGAGGCGATGGGGAATCTGTGGCTGGTCACCGTGGTGCTCCTCCCGATCGTCTGCGCGATGTCCGTTTGGGTGATGGAGTTCATGTCGGGCGTCTCGTTCACCGTGGCGAGAGAGGCTGCGGGTGCTGGATTGACGAACCTACCCTTCCTGCTGGGCGCGATGGAGGCCAGCGAGCTCGTTCTCCTGAAGCTCGTGATGGGCATGACGGCAATAGCCCTCGCCGCGGTGATGGCGCGCTACATCGCGGTGATAAGCGCTGGCAACGATAAAGTAGAGCTTTGGACGACGATGGGTAAAACTGTCATGATCACCGCAATCGTTTTCACCGCAGCCTA
>JAUWBP010000053.1 GCA_030601665.1 Hadesarchaea archaeon
GAACGGTATCAGGATGAATTAAGAAAGCTCATCAAATTCTCCTCCAAACGCAGTAAAAAAATATGCTACGTCTCCCTCAACTTACCCCACCAAACGCTGGCCGAGATTTTCAAGCAGTGCAAGGTTGACCCAAGTAAGTTCTTCATCGTGGATGCCGTGACCTCGACCGTGATGTCCCCCAAACCCACGAAGAGCGTTAGCTTCGTCGCGAGTCCCCGCGCCATAACGGAGCTTGGGATTCGGATAGGCGAAATCTGTAGGGAATATAAGTCCGATCTGATGCTCTTCGACTCCATTTCGACGCTGCTAGCCCACGTGCGGGGGCCGGATGACCCACGGTTCGTCCACATGCTCACCGCGCGCATCCGGACTCACAAATGCCGTGCAATCTTCACAATCCTTCGCGAGGACATGGGCCCGGAGATAATGAAGGACCTGAACATGTTCATGGATGCGGTGATTGATGCCACGGTCGGGCAATGACAAAGCGAAAGAAACTCAAAAAACTGAAAGCGATCCTGGGCAAGTGATTTCAAACTCGAATGGTTTTGTCGCAAAAGTTCGAGAAAGACGTAGCCCCACTAGAAATGGATGGTCCGGTCGGTGAACATGCCGAGGCTCTTCACAAGCTCGCCCTTGGTGTCGCCCTCGAGAACCGTGAGGAAGCTCTTGGAGCCAACCTCACGAAGTGCTCCAATTAGGCCGTGGACAAACCTTGTGACGGGTGTCTCGCGCTCGTATATCAGCAGGGTCGACAGCGAATCGAAAAGCAGGGCTTCAGATTTCTTCGCCTTGAGGTTCTTGCTAATCGAGATGTGTATCTCCGTTAACGCTTGGGGGCCTGATAAAAATTCACAGTTCTTTATTTTCTCGGGGGTTTTTATGACTCCCCTGCTTATGCAATCTATGAAGAAGAATTTGTCCACGTCCACCTTGTTGGCCGCGAGGCCCTTCACCAGCGGGTCATAGAGCTTGTTGAGGCTCACGTAGCATATGTGCTTATAGTTACTGGCCAGCTGTTTGGCCACGTCAACGATGATCTCCGAGTATCGCTCATTTGGGGTTATCAGCAGGGCAACCTGCGCATCCCCGAGCTCCTTTTTCAGGTTTATCTTTGGCATTTTTATCCAACCTCTCTTTTTATCCCCTCTAGTCTTTCCTCAATTGCCTTCGCGGCGAGCAGCAAGATGAAATCCCCTCGGATGTCCGTTCCCGGCACAGTGAAATTCGTCCGGAGCAGCAGAACGTGCTTTATCTCCTTGCCTAGGCCCAAAAGTGCAAAATCGGCCACGGAATCCCCGAATGTGGAGACCATCCTGGGGATACCATACAACGAGGCGATGTTGAATAATTTGCCGAGCGGGATCAGATAAGTGCCAAACAGCATATTGCTGGCCTCCATTATCGCCCCCCGGTCCTCCTCGAGCAGGGCCTTGGTTGATCCCGGGTCCTTTTTTCGCAAGACATCAGCCAGCAGTAATGCGCTTTGGATGGGGAGTATCATCGACACGTTGCCCTGCATCTGCCCGTATATCGGAGCGTATGTCCCAACGACAAGCTTTTTTGGGCCCCCGACCAATTCTGGGAGTTCCCCAATGGACGCGACCGTTATCGTGGGGGGAGCAAACTCGACCCGCTTACTGGCCAGCGTCGAGAGGGCGGCGGAGATATCTGCCGAGGCAGTACCAACCACCTCCTTTAGGGCACCTGCTTCGGTTTTTTCCATCAGTTATTCGCCTCCGGGAGCGCTATATTTGCTTCGGATCGCTCGCAAAAGACTATCGATCGGTTTCAACGTTATCAGAAACGTGAATTCCCCCTTGACCCCGGAGCCGATGCCAAAAGATATTTTGAACGAATTCAGAAAGATTCGTTCTGCCTCCCCAAACCCCAAGGATATGAAATCGGTTATTGATTCCCCGAATGTGGAAAAAAATTTTGGCGTTTCGTGGATTATTTTGAATTCAAACAATGTGTCCAATGCGCTTTTGTAACCAGATATTATGGCCAACCCTATTTCATTAATTAGTTTTTGACCTTTCTCATCTATGACCTGGGTTGTTCCTAACTTTTTATTTTCCGATAAATCCACGAGTAAAAATGCGCTTTCCTTCGGGATTGTCACGACTACATTACCCAAAACACCGTTCTTTATGGGCAGATACGTCCCCACGACCAATTTCTTTGGGCCACCGACCAATTCTGGGAGTTCTCCAATGGACGCGACCGTTATCGTGGGTGGGGCAAACTCGACCCGCTTACTGGCCAGCGCCGAGAAGGCAGCGGAGGTATCCGCCGATGCAGTACCAACCACCTCCCTTAAAGCACCTACTTCGGTTTTTTCCATTGTTAGCCTTCCCTCGATACCCCATATTTGCCTCGAATCGCCTTCAAAAAAGTATCTACAGGTTTCAACGCCAACAGAAACATGAATTCCTCCTTGACCTCCGGGGCCAAGCTGAATAGTGTTTTGAATGAATTTACTAGGAAGGCCTCCTCGGCTTCCTCAAACCCCAAAGACATGAAATCGGTTATTGATTCTCCAAATGCTGAGAAAAACTTGGGATCTCCATGGCTTGTTTTCAATTCGAACATTATATCCAACGCACCCAGGTAAGTAGATATCAAGCCCAGCCCTGCTTCATTGATCAGTTTTCGACCTTTATCCTCAATAACCTGAGTTGTCCCCAACTTTTCATTCTCCGATAAATCCACCAATAAAAATGCACTTTCCCGTGGGAACACCACGACCGCGTTGCCCGAGATGTCACCACTTACTGGCGTGTAAGTCCCGACAACCAACTTTTTCGGACCTCCGACTATTTTTGGAATATCTTTTAAAATTGGCGCGTGTGTAATAGGACTTGTAAAATCAACCACTCGACCGCCGATTAGGTTTGATAACGTTGTGCAAGCATTGCCACATGCAATGGATGCCACTTCAGCTAGGGCATCCTTTTCCATGAAACTCAGTTTAACCTCTGGCATTTTCTAACCCTTTTCTATCATCCGGCCCACTTTTTGAGCTCGGCCCCAATATCCTCCTTGTTGAACGGCTTGATGATGTAGTTCTTGGCGCCGGATTTCATGCACTCGTCCATCATCGGCTTTTGCCCGACTGCGGTGACCATTATCACCTTTGCGTTCGGGTCCTTTTCCATGATTTTTTCGAGGACCTTGTCGCCGCTTATGTCTGGCAAAATTATGTCCAAGAGGACCACGTCAGGCTTCTTTTCATCAAATTCGTCGAGTGCCTGTTTCCCGAGCGCCGCCTCGGTCACATCCGTGTATCCGAGTTCGGTTAATAAATCCCTCAAGATCTTCCGCATAAAAGCGGAGTCATCCACCACCAGTATCTTCGCCATATAATCCCTCCTTTCCAATTTTTATCAGTTTTATCAAACCTCCCTTCACCTCATAATTTTGTTCGGATGGTTAGGCTGCCAGTTGCGGTTGAAAATTCCACCGATCGCCCGGCGTTTCCACCCACGGCCTCACCAACCGTCCTTATGCCATCCTTTTTTAACTTCTCCTTCACGGCCTCAACGTTTATCCGCCCAACTTCCAGCGGGGCATGCTTGATGTGGGGGAACATGTCAGCTCCTCCAACTATCTTGGCCTCGATGCCTTTTTTTTTAGATCCCATCTTTGCCATTTCCTTTATCAGCTCGTCCACGGCCAGGTCGGCGTACTTTATCGGGCTGCCGATGGGATTGCCCTTCGTGCTATCTGGTAGCATTATGTGGGCCAGGGCCCCGACCTTGAGTCCCGGATCATAAAATGTGACCGCCACGCAGGACCCGATCCCCAAGGCGACCAATTTGTCGGGAGCCTTTGCCACCTTCAGCTCGCCTATGTTGACCTCAATCTCCTCGGCCATTTATTCGCCCGCCTTTGCCCTGATCGCCTTCAAGATTGTCTCGGCCTCCTCCAGACCGAAAAGGAGGAAGAAATATGCCATGATTTTTACTTTTTCCTTGGTGGTTAATTCCACGACTATTACCAGCGCCTGTTCCGCCCTCTGACCGAATTTTATGATTATGGAGTCCACCACGGCCCCCACCATGTCGCACGCGAGATCCGGGACGTGTTCGATCAACCTCATCCCCAAGAACTTGGAAAGAGCTGTCAAGCAGCGCCCCGACAGGATGTTGCCCACCTCCTTAAGGGCGGATGTATCTATCTCGTCCAGCGTTGTGGCGGTCCCCACTTTTCGCTTCATCAGCAGATCTGCCAATGCTAAAGCGCTTCGCTTGGGAAATACCAACAGGACAGAACCCTCGAGGTCTCCGGTCAGCGGAAGGTATACTCCGACAACCAGCTCCTCCCTGCCTCCGACCGTCTCTGGAAGCTGCGTCAAAGAAACGGACGCCGCGATGGGTACGCTCGCATCGATACGTTGGTCGATGAGCTTGGACAGGGCTGTGGCCGCATGCCCTGCGCCGATGTAGCCTACTTCCCTCAGCGCATCCTTTTCCAATTCAGTTAATTTATCCAACGCCTCCCTCCACTGGGACTTCATGTTTGCTCCGCCAGGAATCTTAAATTTCAGCTATCCTGTTCTCTTCTCACCCAGTTTTTCGTGAATCGTTTTGGTTATCCGGTCGATCGTCGTCACGTCGAATATCAGGGCAAAATGTCCGCCGACCTTGACCGGTGGCGATTCGAACTCCACCTTGATCAGCATGGCGTAGTCGGATTTTATGGCGAACTCCGTGAGCACGGTATCCATCAGCGACTTCACCATGTCGGAAGCCACTCCTGGGTCGGATATCTCTAGCTTTAGCCCCAAAAAGTCGGTCAGGGCGACTAGAAAGGTTCGTGAAAGGATAACGGCCATCTCCTCGAGCGATTTGAAATCCTCCGGGGTCAGAGTTTTGGTGGTTCCCAGCGCATTGCCCTTTAGAATATCCACCACCAGGTAGGAGCTCTCTCGCTCAAATAGCACCACCAAGCTGCCGGAGGTGTCGCCGGTTATCCGAGAATACATTGCGGTGGCCATCTTTTCCGGGCCGCCCATTACCTCGGGGATCGACCGCAACTCGACCAAACTCAGCCGCGGCACGACTACGTCGATCCTTCGCTTCACGAGCTTCGAAAGGGCGGTCGTTGCATTCCCCGCCCCGATGCTTGCTATCTCGCGCAGGGCATCGCGCTCGAGCCAAGTCAACCTAGGTACCTTTTCCATTCACTTCACCTCCCGCTCGCCGGGGCCGATGACCTTCACGAGAGTCTCCGCAATTTCCTCCTCCTTGAAAGGCTTGACGATGTATCCCTTAACACCCGCTTTGTTGCACTCCTTCATCATGTACTCCTGCCCCACGGCGGTGACCATCACCACGTTCACCTTCGGGTCGAGGCGCATCAGCTCGTGGAGGGCCTCGAGCCCGTCCATGTCGGGCATGATTATGTCTAGGATCACCAGGTCCGGGCGCTCCTGCTCGTATCGGATTAGCATCTCTCGGCCGTCAGCGGATTCGATCGTGTCCTTATATCCGGCCTCGGCAAGAATGCGCTTGAGGTAAATGCGCATGAACGCCGAGTCGTCAGCTATCAGTATCTTCTGGGCCATTTCACTCCTCCAATTACCTTAATCTCACTTTTCTAGTATATATCTATTTAAACTAATAAGTTTAAATTTTTCTAACTATTTCAGATTAATGCATCTCAAATCGGGAAAAAAATTGAATGTAGTATCGCGCTTCCGCAACCTATCCATACATTATCTCGAACCCTTCCTCCCTCCTCCGCTCAACCTCGGCCGTCGTCTTCTCCGTCCGCTTCAGCAGCTCCCCCATCCTCACCCTTAGCTCCTCCACCTCTGCCACCTTCTCGAGGCTTAGAGCGAACGAATAGAGCACGAGCGACTGTAGCCCCGACACAACCACCGACAACAGGTTTTTGAACTCGGACTCGGCGGTGGTGTATAGCCCCTCCATCGCCGGCTTGAACATCCCACCAATCGGGGTGCCATATCTATCAGCCCCGCCCTTCAGCTCGAGCAACTTCTTATAACGACCTTTAATCCAGCGGACGTGCGCCCCGTACCCCTGAACCGTGCGTTTCAGGCCATCGGCCGTTGCCGGCATGGCTGTCACCAGATCTAGATTCTCCGTTAGAATCTCATTTGCACGGTCGGCGAATATTTCGGCATTGCGCAGTTTTGCCTCCAGCTCCTCTTCCCCAAGCGCCTTCTCAGCCAGTGTTCCGAGCTCTTCCAGCTCTTGCATCACCTTGACGATCCTATGCCCCGTGGCGTCTGACATTTTCGCACCGAGTAAAAAAATAGTTGTGCGTTGCATAAATAAGTGCCCAAGGGCGGGCAGGGATAAGATTCCCTGATGGGCACATTTTTACATTTAATACCCGAGGATAATTATTTAAACCTAAAAGTTAAAATGCCACGACGATATAGACCGGAGCTTTGGGGGAGCACGTGACAAAAACTATAGCTTTTGTCCACCACAAGGGAGGGACGGGCAAGACCACTTCCTGCCTAAGCATCGCGGGGTACTTGGCGAAGGCGCGCAAGCGGGTGCTTGTCGTGGACTTTGACCCTCAGGGAAATGCGACCTCTGGTCTTGGGATAGACCATGGGAGCCTCGATTCATCGATGTACGATGTTTTGGTGGGTGAGCGAAAGCTTAGGGACATCATCTTGCAAACCAAA
>JAUWBP010000103.1 GCA_030601665.1 Hadesarchaea archaeon
GCGAGCAAACAAGCATTGCAATGTGTGGATCGCGGAGGTACTGTTCTATTCTTTGCGGTGCCGAAAGCGGGTGCTGATATCCCTGTTCCGATCACCGACTTCTGGCGTAACGAAGTAACCCTAATGACTTCATATGGTGCGGGGCCCGGGGATCTCAAAGATGCGCTAAGACTGATCAGTGAGCGTAAGGTGAATGTTCACGAGATGATCACCCACCAGTTAAGCTTGGGAGAAACTGGCCTGGGCTTTAAGCTTGTCGCCGACGCTAAGAAATCTCTTAAGGTGATTATCGAGCCGCGGAGATAACTTTTGTTACCTCAAGAGCTCTGGCAAAGTCCGCTTGTGAGTCCAAACCGGGTTGATATTCTAGGCACGTTAGTCCTCTAAATTTTTCACGCACAACTTTTAGCACGGGACCAAAGTCTATACTTCCTTGTCCCGGTGGTCTTGAGTCCGTGTCACGTAATTGCAGTTCCATAATTTCTGCAGCATATTTCCTGATGGTCTCTGCCACATCTTCCTCGTTAGCGTGAATATGCATAGTATCTGCCATTAGGCGGACATGGTCTGAACCCACGTCCTGGACCAAATCATAAACCTCCGAGATACTCGATAGGAATGTGGTCCTATTCCTCCCAAGCGGTTCGATGGAAATTACGACATTAAATTCTGCTCCGAGTTTGCCAAAATGTCTGAATAGCTTGATGCATTCTTCTCTCGGATTTTTTATCGTTGGTTTTCCATAGGTAACGACGGCCACGATGTTCTGCGCCCCTATTGCAGAGGCTATTTTTATTGTACTTTCCAAGTGATTCACAGCCGCTCTTCGGTCACTATCCTTCGAGCTTAACATCCGCAAGTCATGCTGTAGATATGCTTGGACAGACTCGATCGATGTATTAAAATTCGACAATGTCTCTAAAATTTTCTTTAATCGCTTTTCATCAATGCCATCATTTACTAATTCCAACCACATCTCATGCGATTCTAATACCCTTAACTTATCTTCTAATGTATCCCCGGGACCGCAAATTCAGTACATCCAAAACCCACACGTCTCACCACTACAAATAGGATACCTAAGTATAATTTAGTTGAAAGATAATTCCTATGGAGATCGTGATCGAGATGGTTTTAAAAATAAGCGCTGATTTGGGGGAGCGCTTTCCGGGGCTGCGTGTTTTGGTTGTGCATGTCAATGGAGTGGGAGTCGAAAGAGAAAAAGTGGAGCTACAGCAATTTAAAGAGAAAGTGATTGATGAGATAAAACGGACGTATGATCTCGCAACCGTAAAGGATGTTCCGATTTTTAGGGCGTATAGGGACTTCTTTTGGCGCATCGGTACCGACCCCACAAAAAACAGGCCCGCAGCTGAGGCGCTCATTCGAAGGGTTCTTGCTGGAAAGCCGCTGCCGACGATAAACACGTTCGTCGACGCCTACAACTTGGCTTCGATCAAATCATGCATCGCGATGGGGGCGTTCGACATTGGAAAGTTGAGCGGAGACCTCGTGCTGCGTTTCGCGCAGAGGGGGGAGAAATTTCTTGGTATCGGCATGGGCGAGCCGATCGAGCTAAAGGGCAACGAGCTCGTGGCCTCGGATGCTGAGAAGCTCATCGCAATTTATCCCTACCGCGACGCCGACGAGACGAAGATTACCCTAGCGACAAAAAACGTCTTGCTGCTCATTTGCGGAGCCCCCAGAATTGAGGAGAAAATTTTGGAGGACGCAGCGCAAACCGCAATCGAGCACGTGACTAGGTTTTGTGGAGGTGAGGGAAGAATTGTCGCCTGAACTCATGCTCGGGATTAAAGCAGTACTTTTCGATTTGGATGAGACGCTCATCGATGGTCAAGCGGGATTGAAAGCTACACACAATGCAGTAGCGAGTAGATTGTGCCAATATCTAACCCTAAGCGGCACCAAAGTAAGCGAGGAGAGCATCCGCGCGAAACTCAGAGCGCTCGATGATCGAATGAACGTTGCAACGAAGTACAATCGTGACGCTTGGTGGCCCGTGCTGCTCGGAGAAATTGATGCAGACAAAAAAATTTCACGCTCGTTGGTCGAGGAGCTAACGCATCTGTATTGGGCCACGTATGCTGGAGCGAGCGAGCCTTACCCTGATGCCGAGTCCACGCTTGTTTATCTCAAGGACAAGGGTTACAAGCTCGGCCTGGTCACCGACACCGATGGCAGGAAGGGCTGGAAAAATAGGAGGATAAAGCGCTTCCGGTTTGCTGGGTTCTTCGATACGATTGTCATCTGCGGCGAAGATACTCCGCACACCAAGCCGGACCCAGAGTCATTCTTGCTCGCTGCATCAAAGCTAGGTCTGCGAGCGAGCGAATGCATTTTTGTGGGTGATAAGCCATTCACCGATATCAAAGGGGCAAATGCAGCGGGCATGCGAACGATTTTGCTGAAGCGGAGGGATTGGAGCATCGGCGAGCGAGCGGATTTTTCCATCAATTCTTTGGCCGAACTTCCTCACGTGCTCGGCGATACTAAATCGAAAATTATATAACAAAAACCTGCCATCTTGAACTATGCATCGAAAAATTCTGAAGTATCCGACGGAGCCTCTCGAGGTATGGCCCGAGCGCAGCGTCAGCGAGCTTGCGGAGGGGATGCTTTTGACAGGATTTCAAGGGAGAAAGCTTGCGGAAGCCATCGAGGTATGGGCGCGGATGCTTCGGAAACGTAACATCGTAATATGGCTTGGCTTGGCTGGGGCCTTGGTTCCCGCGGGCATGCGAAGGGTGATTTCGTACTTGATAAAACGCCGGATGATCGATGTTTTGGTGAGCACGGGGGCAAACCTCTATCACGATGCGTACGAGGCAAAGGGAAA
>JAUWBP010000049.1 GCA_030601665.1 Hadesarchaea archaeon
TCGTCCGCCTTTGATTTGGGCAAGCTCCTCTCCCTAGCAAGGTGAATTGCGAGGAGCAACAGGTAGGCAACCTGCGCCGCAAATGTCTTGGTCGCCACCACGCTGACCTCTGGCCCTGCATATATGTGACAGACGATGTTGCTCTCTCTGGTTATGGAACTCCCGACCGCATTTGTCAAACACGCCACCTTCGCGCCGCCAGCCTTTGCGACCTGGACGGCCTTCAACGTGTCCGCGGTTTCCCCTGACTGCGTTATCGCCAAGATTACTGTCTTCCCGTCGACCCTGCAGCTCTCTTGGAACTCGGATGATATCACCGCCTCGACCGACAAGTCAGCCAGTTTCGCCAGCGCGTACTTGGCGACCAACGCAGCGTGATAGGAGGTACCGCAAGCGATGATGTAAATACGCTCTGCCTTCAACAAAAGCTTCACCAATTTCTCTAGTTCTCCCGTGGCCGCGCGGAGGGTATCGCGCACCGCGTCGGGCTGCTGGAATATCTCCTTGAGCGTAAAATGGGGATAGCCCATCTTCTCGGCCATCTCGGCAGTCCAAGTCACCACCATTGGCTTCCTCTTGACCACCGCACCCGATGCGATACGCTTAATCGATATTTTGGCCGGAGTTAGTACCGCCATCTCACCGTTTTCGAGCACGAGGATGCGCTTGGTGTGGGAGAGTACCGCTGGAATATCCGAGGCTAAAAACGTCTCTCCATTGCCGATGCCGAGGATAATCGGGCTTTCCTTCCTCACAACGATAATTTTGTCTGGCTCTTCAACGCAGGCGATCGCCATGGCATAGCTTCCCTTCAGGCGCTTTGTAGTTTCCCTGATGCTGCGCTCGAGATTCTTACCTTGATGCATAAAGTAAGAGATTAAATTTGGAATTACCTCAGTATCTGTTTCCGAGACGAAGCGATGGCCGTGCCTTCGAAGGAACTGGCGGAGCTCGATGTAATTTTCGATTATTCCGTTGTGCACGACCGCGACTTTGCCAGAACTGTCGAGGTGGGGGTGAGCGTTGGCGCGAGAGGGTTTTCCATGGGTCGCCCAACGTGTATGAGCTATCCCCACATTGCCTGGTAAATCGGCAAGCTTCAGCTTTCGGTCAATCTCATGGATCCTGCCCTTATCTTTTTTCACATGAAGCTTCTTGAACACTGTCGCTATTCCTGCCGAATCATATCCCCTGTACTCAAGCCGTTTCAGTGCGTCAAGCAAAAGGGGGGCAGCCCGTCGAGCACCAACATAACCCACTATGCCGCACATTCGGTTACCTTCGCAACATATTGCTCCCACATTCTTAAATTCAGCGTGGCTTTGACTTCTCGAACTTTCTCAGCTCTCGCTCGAGCAATTCGTGCACCAGCTTGCCATCGGCCCGCCCCCGTGCCCGCTCCATAAGGATTCCCATGAGTGGGGCGATTGCTGCTCGCCCCCTCCGCTCGATGAGTTCGCGATTGCTTGAAACGATTTCCTTCACGAGTTTTTCGAGCTCGGCCCGCCCCATCACGGCGAGCCCCAGCTTCTCGATCGCTGTTCGAACGCTCACGCCTCGTGCAACCTCCTTCAAAACCTCTGGCACGGCTTCTTTCACAAGTTTTCCCTTCGCCACACTCGCGAAGAGCTCCTCAAGCGCTGCTTTTTGGATGACCTCCACCCGCACGTCCTCGCGCCTCAAGCTAACCAATGTCTCTTCAAGGGTCGTCGCGATCAGGGTAGGGTTGGCTTTGGACTTTCTGACTAGTTCTTCGAAAAGCTCCAGGTTTTCCGACAAGCTCATCCGCTCGGCCAGCTCCTTCCCAAGCCCGTATTCCTCCATCAAGCGAGCGCGCCTTTTTTCGGGTACCTCTGGCAACCGCGCCTTAATTTGCCTCAGCCTTAAGGGGGTGATTGCGATGGGGGGGATGTCCGTTTCGGGGTACATCCGTCCGGCACCTGGCAACGGGCGCATGAACTCGGTATTCCCATCAGGCAGGGCCCGACGCGTCTCCTCGGGAACCCCCTCGAGCGCTTGATTTGCTCTGCCAACGACCGCGCTGAGCGCGGCCTCCGCCTTCTCCTTGGCGTCCGCCACGAACACGATTGCATCGCCTTCCACAGCACTCGTTGCCCTCTTCAATCCATCGACCTCCTCCTGCGAGATCCCATAGGCCGGTAGCTCGTCTGTGTGGAAGAGGCCGCCAACCCCACCATAGAGCTTGGCACAGTCAGCGAGCTCCGTGCCGAACCTCCGGGCGGGCTGCAACTCTTTGCCCAAGAGCCCGGCGAATTTGGGCAGTTTAATGGCGAGCACGGTGCCGCCAGCTCGGAGCGCGCTACTGATGACCCTCGAGCCCGTCTTGGAGAACACCCCTGTTACGTCGATGATTTTTTTCACTATCCTCCCGCCCCCGCGCCACTTTATTTCATCGCGAATCCCCAAGAGAGCTAGTTGTCTCTGAACTTCACGTTCGATTAACGTCGAGATGAGGGCGAGCTCCTGCAGCCCCTTGATCTCTTGGCGCGCGCCCCCAGCTATCGAGATGTTTATGTCCTGACGGATGGTGCCTATCCCCCGCTTGACCTTGCCGGTAGCGCGGAGGAGTTGTCCGATGTAGAGAGCAGCTTTGGCTGGCGTGTAAGGGTCGGAGAAATCTGGTCCCGTGGCGATTTCGACAAGCGGGATACCTAGCCGGTCCAAACGATAATCGATAAGCTCGGCGCCCTCACCCATCTTCCGCGCCGCATCCTCCTCCAAGCAAATGGTCTGGATATGAAAGCTTTTCCCATCAACCTTGACGCGGCCACCCGTAGCTATTAGGAGGGTCCGTTGGAATCCGCACGTGTTACTCCCGTCTATGACTATCTTCCGCATCGTGTGCACCTCATCGATGGGCCTAGCGCCGAGCAAAAGTGCGGCCTCAAGGGTGATGTCGAGTGCCTCCTCGTTGACCGGGTGCGGCGGTTCCTCGTCCAGCTCGACCAAACAAACGCTATCGGGATAAAGCTGGTACCTGAACCCCTTGCCCTTCAGCGCCTCCGCTAGCGCGGCGCGGTCCACCTCCCCCAGCTCGCTCTGGGTCGGACGTAACCTTCGCTTCACCCCGAGTCGCGGCTCTTCGTCCCGCAATCCTGAAGGGCAGTTGCAAAACAGCTTGTGGGTATCGAGCTCTTGGTGAATCTCAAACCCGACGCGAAGGCCAAGTTTCCCGTAATTAAATTCCATCTAAAACTCTCTCCAAGTCCAGCCAGCCTAATCACTAGGTTTCAGGGAGAATACTGGCTTCAAAAATATATCCGGCCTCGTCCGCGGAGTGATCTCGCCAGCCAGATTCGTGCGCATCATCTTCGAAACCTCCTCGCCCCCCTTAGCATGGGGGAGCACCCACATTAATTTTACATAAGCGGTCTCGGGAAGCATGTCCTCTCCGGGAATCACGCCCAGCTGGAGCAAGTCGCGTCCCGTCGAGTAGACCTTCATGTCGATCCGCCCCCAGAGGCATTGCGAAGTCATCACCACCGGCACGCCTCTCTTGACTGCACGCTTGATCCCGTCAAATAGCGACTCCGGCACGTGTCCTAGCCCTGTTCCCTCAAGCACGATACCTTTATCCCCGGCCCTAAGCATGCCCTCGATGACGCTCGAATGCATTCCCGGCGTGACCTTCAGGAGCGCCACCCTCGGCTCGAATTTCCCATCAACCTTAACCTCGCCCTCCAGGCTCGCGCGGTTGTAATCTTTACGGAAGAGCTTCAACTCGGTGCCGCGGACCATTCCTAATGGGATATCATTAATTGTCTGGAAGGTGTCGCGGCGGCTCGTGTGGCATTTCCTGATCTTGGTGCCCCGATGAATCAGGCAAAAATCATCCTCAGTCGACCCGTGCATCACCACACACACCTCGGCGATGTCGGACTTGCCAGCCACCGTGACCGCTCCTATCAAGTTGAGCGCCGCATCGCTGCTGGGACGGTCCGAGGAGCGTTGGGAGCCCACGAGCACGACCGGCCTGAAGAGATCCTTAAGCATGAAGCTCAGCGCGGCGGCGGTGTAGCCCATGGTGTCGGTGCCGTGAGCGACGACCACGCCACTAGCGCCCGCATCCAGCTCCTTTGCGATCGCCTTTCCAATTTTCACCCAGAGCTCGGGAGTCATGTGCTCGCTGAAAACGTTGCAGGCCTCGATAACGCGTATGTTTGCTAAATCAGCTAATTCTGGCACAGCGCTGTAAATCTCCTCGGGCGTGAACGCTGGATAAACGGCACCCGTCCGATAATCGACGCGAGAGGCGATGGTACCCCCCGTGCCGATGATGCTCACATCGGGTTTTGAGGGGTCTCGTTTGATTTCGAGGGGGGGTATACCCAACCTCGGTGGCTTTCCCTTCTCGAGCCCCACCAGCTTTACCTCCCTACCGAGCTTGATGCCAATGTTGTATCCGCTGGCGAGCTTGAGGACGATGTGATTTGGATCACCTAGTTCAGTTCGAGGCATGAGCACGCCCTCATAAACTGAGCCGGCCTTCTCCACCCTTACTCGATCGCCGACCTCAATCGAGGCAGAGCCCAGCAACTTCTGAACCTTACCCTTGTAACCAGACATCCACACCAGCTTGCAGTGACCATTCCCACGCTCAGAAATAAAAGCGTGAGCTTCCAGCCTCCCTGACCTCTCATCGATCTTGGATAACCTAGGTGGAGAATTTGTCCGGTGTGACGTAATCCCCGTATTTTTCCCTCGTCTCAATCAACCTTTGCTTTTGCTCCTCTAACACTCTAAAGACTATTTTCGGCGCTTTGGAGACTTTCTCCATATAAAGTTTCGTGACCCTATCGATTTTTGCTAGGTGCTCGGGAACCCTTAGTGTGAACTGCTTAGTATAGTCACCTTTTGAATAGTCCCTGCCAAGCACTTGCTCGAACAGTTTTTTAAGATCCTCGTATTTCGGTATTCGTCCGGTGGGCGTATCTATCGCATCAGCCTCTTTATGGACACGGAGTTCCATCCACTTATACCAAACTTTTTTATCCATCGTTTTATTCAAGAACTTCTCCGTGTTTTTATCCCTCATGAAATAGTTCACCCCAAAGATGAGCGGAGGGGTTTTCAAATCTTTGCCAAAATCGAGATTGTCTTGGATGTATCTGCTAATTGGGATGGATAGAAAGTCCAGATTTGACATAGGATTAAATTCCCTAACTCCTTCCATGCCTAGGACGGCAGCTGTCCTCTCGGACTCGAGCGACGCACCTTTGGTAACAATCCCGTGCACCCAATCAAACGATTCCTCAACTGGCACCGAGGTATCCGAGTCCCTTCCCCCATAAACTATGCCACCGACAACAACACCTTCGGGGACATCGAGTTTTGGGTCTAAGTTTTCTAAAAGTTTCAAATTAAGCGTGAACCGGGCGTTTGGATGCGAACACGGGATTTCTTTGCCCGCAGCGTCTTTCTTCCCAATCCACCACTCACCAGAATGATTGAGGCCTTTAGCCGAAACTTCTCCATCTTTTCTGATCCAATGAACGCTTTTTTCCTCAGTGACCAAGACGTTTGAAAAAATAATTTCACCTGGGCTATGAAGTACCTTCCAGAATATAGGGTCATCTTTAGAGTTAATCCCCTGTATTATCCCGAAGATACCCCTTTCCACGTTAACGGCCCATGCCTTTCCGTTCCTCTTTCTTAGGTATGCTATGTCATCACCAACTATCGTTTCGCTGTCTAACATGGCAGTTGAAGTTTTACCGCACATGGATGGAAATGCCCCGGTGAAATAAGTCACTCGGCCTCGAGGACCATGTACACCCATTACGAGCATATGTTCACATAACCAGCCTTCTTCCGATGCGTGCTTTATCGCCAACCGCATCGCCAATTTCTTTAGACCGATAGTGTTGCCACCGTACTGGGTGTTAACGCTATACACGGTATTATCTTGGAGATCAATGTACACCCGCCGTTTATCGAGATTCTTGGATGTTTTCCTTTCATCGAGTTCTCCTTGAGAATGAACGAACTTGAAGAAACGAGCGGAGGGGCCTTCCCTTGCAAATTCTTCGTATGCTCGCCTGTAAAGCAAATCCTCGTTGTGAGCAACATAGGCGGAGTCGGTAAGTTGGACACACAATATAGAGAATTCAGAGCCAATCGGACCCAAACAGAAAAACCGCACGTACAACTCATGACCTTTCATGATATCTTTGAGGATCTCATGAATTTCCCCCAATCCCTCATCCCTGTCCTTCGTACTTAAGGTAGGGCCGAGGTCAACACCCTTCGGTATAAGGATGTTGGTGTGTTCTCTATCTCTTGCCTGATCGTGATAATTATCAAAATGAATGGTGTGGCCACTGGTAGCGAGTTCGCTTTCCGCCCCATTCCTTATCGCTGCTTCTCTGATGTGTTTAATATCCTCAGCCGAATCGGTGCAGATAAACACTCTATCGGGATTACAGAGTTCCACGTAATCGGCAATGAATTGGTGAAGTTTGGGATTGTCTATTGCCATAAGTTTTTCATAATTTTCTACACCTAATTTAGTTTTGAGCATCTCCTTCATGGATAATTCCCCTTACTTTTCAGACACGTGGATTAAAAGTTTCTGTTGTAACCAAATAATATCACTTTATCGGCTTGACCATGTAGGGCCCCTCTCGCTCGTAGCCGAATCGTCGGTAGTAGTTCCTTGTCCCTATACCTGAAAGCACAATGACCTTCCGCGCGTCGAACTCCTCACGGGATATCCGCTCCGCCTCCTTAATCAAACGCTCGCCCCAACCCCGGTGCTGCCACTCGTTCGCTCTAGCCGCTTCACCGACCTGCACTAGCGGACCATAGACGTGCAACTCCCGCACGAGCATCGAGCGAGTGGCTTTGGCCTCTGGCCTGTGCGCTTTCGCGGAGGGTTCCCTCAGCCTGAGAAGTCCAATCAGAACATCATGCTTCACGTCCTCAAACGAAAGGAAGAGCTCCTCACCCTCAGATGCACGATATCGCTCGACCACGAGCTTTATGTCATCCGGGTTGGGATTTAGCCCGAGCTTGTATTGCACGTGCCCGACCTCACGGCATCTT